>NZ_CALXNG010000015.1:0-51654 GCF_944389695.1 Candidatus Parakkermansia intestinigallinarum | reverse complement strand
TTTGCCCTCTCCTTGCCCGACACCCCGCATGATTACTGCATCCTTTTTCCCTCTGCTCAAACTTTGGGACAGGTGTGCGTCTGCCCTGGCGGCCGATGCTTTGAGCTTGACGCTGAGAGCTCATTCGTGATACGATGAGTTCATGTTCAAATCCGTCTTTGCTGCATTGATCGGCTGCGGCCTCGCCTCAGCCGCCGAGAGTTTTGAAAAAGCCCCGGCGGGCCCCGTCGATAACTGCTCGACGGAGTACGGCAGCCTCCGCACAGAGGCCGGGCAGGCTCGCATCCTGCACGATGCCAAGCTGGCGCACAGCGGCAGCGCGGCCCTGCACCTGCAGGGTGGCGAGAGCTGCGTCGTGCTCAGCTTCTCAACCCCCTTGGCCGAAGAGAGTTCGTGTGAATTCTGGATTCAACGCTGGACGCGCAAGGGCGACTTCGCCTTCAGTTGCACGGCCGTCACGCCCGAGGGAGACAAGGAAGTGGCCACGGCCGGAAATAATCTGGGCGTCGGGGGCTACAAGCGCCGCGTCGAGTTCGATTTGCCGGCCGGCACCACGGCGCTGCGCCTGAGCTGCAAGTCGCCCGCAGACGGCGGTGTGCTGATTGACGACCTGCTGCTGCACAGCGGCGCCATGAGGGTAAGCGAGATCAAGTTCGTCAACCCCGGCCCCTTCCCGCTGCTGAAGCGAGCCGAGGTGAACCCGGCCTTTGCCCTGCAGGTTCAGACGGTGGGCAAGGGCAACGCCGTCACCCCGGAGAAGCTGAGCTTCCGCGTTCACCCCGCCGATAGCATCGCCTCCGTGACCCTGCGTACGGGAGCCGCCAACGGCAAGGATTTCAACAATACGCGCGTGCTCGGCAAGGCCGATGTGGCCGCTGACGGCAGCGTGACAATCACCTGCACGGAGCCTCTGAGCAGCGGGGAAAACTGGCTTTGGGTTGACGCCGAGCCTTCGACGGGCAGCTCGGTCGGCGGCGTTGTCGAGTTCCGCGAGCTCTCGGCGAGCGTCGGGGGCAAGACGGCGGAGGGCGAGGCCGTGCAGCAGCGCATCGGCTACATGGTGGCCGTGCCCGGCGAGCGCGTCGGCAACCAGCCCGACAAGGCCGACCCCCGCGCCTGTGTCTCCTTCCGCATTCCCGGCCTGATTTGCACGCGCAAGGGCACTTTGGTGGGCTGCTTCGATGCCCGCTACTGCCATGAGGGCGACCTCTGCGCGGATATCGACGTCGCCACCGTGCGCTCGACCGACGGCGGGCAAACGTGGACGGAGCCGGCCGTGGCCATGGATTCCGGCCCCGGTCCCGAGAACGGCAACGGCGATGCCTGCATCCTGCAGGATCGCAAGGGACGCATCTGGCTGCAGGCTCTGGCCGGCCACTTCGGCGGCGGAGCCATCCTCGGCGTCTCGAAGTCCGGGCAGGGTGAAGACCGCACGGGGCAGTGGGTGATGACTTACAGCACCGACGAGGGCAAGAGCTGGAAGAAGGAGTTTATCAACCCGACGCGCGAGATTAAAAAAGACGAGTGGACCTGCATCCTCGCAGGCCCGGGCAGCGGCATCTGCACGCGCCGCGGCGTCATTGTTTTCCCGGCTCAGATCTGGCAGAACGGAGCCAAGATCCGCTGCCGCAGCACCATCTGCTACTCCAAAGACAACGGCCGCAGCTGGCATTTCGGCGAAGGCGTGCCGCACAGCACATCGGAGTGTCAGGTGGTCGAGCTCAAGGACGGCTCGCTGATGCTCAACTGCCGCAACGAGGCGCGCAGCGGCAAGCGCATCGTCTACGTGACGAAGGATCTCGGCAAGACCTGGGAGCCGCATGAGTCAAATGACAGCGCTCTGCGCGAGCCCGTCTGCCAGGCGTCGATTATCCGCGCGCGTTCGGATGAGCACGGCAGCTTGCTGCTCTTCTCGAACCCCAAGTCCGGCGGTCGCGACCACATGACCATCCGCGTCTCGCGCGACGAGGGCAAGACCTGGAGCGAAGGTTACGAGTATGATCGCCGTCCCTGCCTCGGCTACTCCTGCCTCGCGCAGGTGGATGAGAAGCACATCGGCGTGTTTTACGAGGCCGCCCACACGCTGAAGGGTAGCCGCGGCATCGGCTTCCTGCTCATCCCGCTCGACACCGTCATCAGCGAAAAGACCGAAGAAGCCGGCACGCCCGTGCAGACCGAGGCCGGAGAAAAAAGCGCTGATAAAAAAGGCGGCAAAAAAGGCAGCAAGAAAGCCAAAAAAGGCAGCCGGAGCAAGATGTCCCGCGCTGCCTCGGAGGACTGACGCCTTTTCGCGCCGCGCCTGAGCCATCGGGCGCGTGCGTCTCGGAGCCCTGCGCGGCGGAATCTGATTCCGCCGCGCATTTTTGCTTGACAAAAGCGGCGGAATGGTGTATCTCATCCGCTCACACCAAACCCACTATTTGAGTTATGGCTAACATGAAAGTTATTCTCGCTACGAAGATCGAAGGTCTGGGCTGTGAAGCCGACCTCGTTACCGTGAAAGCCGGTTATGGCCGCAACTACCTGATTCCTCAGGGCCTTGCGTTCGAGGCGACTCCCGCCAACCAGCGTTTCATCAACATGCTCCAGAAGAAGCGCGCTGAGCGCGAGGCGGCTGAGCTCGCCAACTTCCGTGAGATCGCTGCCAAGATTGCCACGGTCACGGTCGATCTGACCCTCGAGGCCGGCGAGAACGGCAAGGTGTTCGGCGCCATTACCAACCAGCAGATTACCGAGGCTCTCGCTGCTCAGGGCATCGAGATCGACCGCCACGCCATTGATCTCGAGAAGCCGCTCAAGAAGTCCGGCACCTACGAGGTCGCTGCCAAGCTGCATCCGCAGGTTACGGCTACCGTCAAGGTGGTGCTCACGGTCAAGGGCGAAGTCATCGCCGAGGCCGCTGCCGAAGAGACCGAGACTGCTGCCGAGTAAGGCGCCCGTCGATCCTTTCTGATAGGAAAAACCCTCACCCGAAACGGGTGAGGGTTTTTTGTTTGGGTTCATTGGGCGATGCCGGATGCGATGTCGGCAAGGTCGACCTTTCGCTGCGGCAACGGACTTCCGACTCGGCTCAGCGGTGCTCGGGGGGCGCGGGAGCCTTGGGTGCGGGCGGCTTCGGTGCCGGAGCCTTGGGAGCAGGCGGCTTGGGCGCGCCGGGCTTCGCGTGCGCTCGGGCATTCCTGTCGCCGCGGTGCTTCGGAGGCTCGGGCTTGCCCTTGGGGCCGGGCTTGCCCTCGCGGTGCGGCGCTGCGTGCCCCTCTTCGGGAGCCGGGGCGCGCAGCGGCGGAGCCGGGTCGGACGGATTCGGAGCAGCGAAGGGCAAGCCCTGTGCTCCGAGCGGAAGGGCTGCCGGAAGAGGCAGCATGATCAGGATTTTTTCATCGTTGCAGAGAGTTGTGTTGTTGTGTGTCCGCTCCCTTTCACCCCGTGCGGCGTCCCTCGAAAGAGGACAAGCCAATGTTTAACGGGATGAAATGTTGCTACACTCAAGAGAACGCATCCTCTTGCTGAAATCTACAGGGCGAGAACAAGCTTTTGCTGCTCGCTCCGCACGCTGTGCCCTCAGCACGCCCGTGGACGTCGTCATCGTTCAGACTTCACGCTGCCTTTCGGCACATGCCGGCACCGCCGCCGCGCTGCCGTGTCGGCGCAAGGGGTGAGGCGCATGCGGCGCACGAGCCCCGGGAGAGGCCGTGCCCCGTGCGCTTAGGAGCCGGGGGACTGTTCCCTTGCTCGGAGTACCGCGCAAGGCTCCGCAGCAAGATTCGCGCGCGCAGGGCGGGTACAAAAAAGGAGGGGGCTTGCGCCCCCTCCCTGAGGAATCATGAGAGTGAGAATCAAATCACATCAGGCTGCCGGAGGAGCCGGAGCCGGAGCGGGAGCGGGAGCCGGAGCCGGAGCGGGGGCAGGAGCCGGGGCCGGAGCAGCAGCCGGAGCGGGAGCGGGGACGGGAGCCGGAGCCTCGGGGCGGGGAGCCTTCGGGCCGTGCTTCTTGCCGTGCTTGTGACCGTGGAAGTCGCCCTTCTTGCCCATGCCCTTCTTGCCCATGCCCTTCTTGCCCATGCCCGCCTTGCGGTGCATGTCAGCCATGATGGCAGCGGCCTTGTCGAACTCGGCGCGGTCGATCACGCCGTCCTTGTTCTGATCCATCTGACCGAAGACGAAATCAGCAGCCTTCTTGAAGTCGAACTTCGGAGCCTGAGGCTTGCCGGGCTTGCCGAAGCCGGGGCGCTGGGGCATCATCTTGCCGCAGCCGAAGCCCTGACGATGATGGCGCGGAGCGAACTTGCCGTCAAAGCCGGGACGCTGGGGCATCATCATGCCGCAGCCGAAGCCCTGACGATGATGGCGCGGGGCGAACTTGCCGCCGAAGCCGGGACGCTGGGGCATCATCATGCCGCAGCCGAAGCCCTGACGATGATGGCGCGGAGCGAACTTGCCGTCAAAGCCGGGGCGCTGGGGCATCATCTTGCCGCAGCCGCAGCCCTGACGATGATGGCGCGGAGCAAACTGACCGCCGAAGCCGGGGCGCTGGGGCATCATCATGCCGCAGCCGAAGCCCTGACGATGATGGCGCGGGGCGAACTTGCCGCCGAAGCCGGGACGCTGGGGCATCATCTTGCCGCAGCCGCAGCCCGGACGCTGCTGGCGCAGGACGAACTGACAACCGAAGCCCGGACGCTTCATCTCGAAACGCAGACCGCCCTTGCGGGGACCCTGCTGACCGTTGCACTGAGCCTTCGGGCCCTTGGGACCCTTGAAGCCGGGCTGACCCTGAGGACCTTTCGGACCCTTGGGACCCTTGAAACCGGGCTGGCCCTGAGGACCCTTCGGGCCCTTGAAGCCGGGGCGACCCTGAGGACCCTTCGGCCCGCGACGACCGTCGAAGCCGGGCTTGCCCTTCGGGCCGCGCGGACCGCGGAAATCGGGCTTGGCGGGCTGAGCAGCCGCCGGCATAGCCCCTTCGGGTTTCACGGGGGCGTTGATCTGCTCGGGAGCAGGAGCGGGCTGTTCGTTGACAACGGGAGGAGCGGGCTGGGCAGGCGGATTCACTTGCGGAGCGGACTCCTGAGCCATCAGAGGCAGAGAAGCAATGAGGGAGATAATGTAGGCACTTTTCATGGTGATGTATTTGTTCGGGCAGAGCCCTTTGCCCTTGAGAACGCACCCGGAGATAAAAATCTACGGCATCGGCATTTTTTTATCATTTTCACATCGGCGCACCGAAAAAGAGCGCCGCACGCTCCTCGGGCGGAGGTCGGCCGCTGCGGCCTCAGGGGCGGGCAAAACGCTCGCGCAGATACTGAATGACCGGCTCGTGGTCGGAGTCGCTCAGACCGGGCGGCAGCATGATTTCATCCCAGGGCTCCCCCTTCACGCTGATCGGGCCGCGGAGGCCGAGGCGGAGAATCTCGGGCAGGCGCGAGGGCTCGTCCGTGAGCCACTCCGAGCCGGCGAGCGGCGGGTATTGCCCGGGCTTGCCCTCGCCCTTGCTGCCGTGGCAGGCGGCGCATTTCGCGATGTAGAGACGCTCTCCGCGCCGGCTTTGCTGCCGGGCGTCGATGGCCGGCAGCTGGCGGCGGGCGATCTCCTCGGCGATGACTTGCAGCTGCTCCTCGGCGATTCTCGGGTGTTCGCGGCGCAGCGCCTCGATGATGAGCGGCGTCATGGGGCTCCCCGCCTCCCGCGACTTCAGGCAGGCCAGCGGCTCGGCGAAGCCGTCGCCGTGGCAGGCGTAACAGAAGCGCTCGCGGCAGAGGCGGTCGGCCTCGCTCTTGCCCATGCCGACGTAGATGACCCAAGCCGCCGTCAGCAACAGAGCGAGCGCCAGCGTGATCGATGCGAGTGGCAGCAGGCGCTTCTTCATGAGGAGCGGAACGCGCCGCCGCGGCGGCGCGGCGGAAATCAGCCTTGGAGAGAGGGGCTCTCTTCAACGTCCGGCACGCGCCTGACGTGCGCTCCGATGCTCATCAATTTGTCATCGAGCATCTCGTAGCCGCGGTCGATGTGGTAGAGGCGATGAATCTCGGTCGTCCCCTCGGCGGCGAGCGCGGCGAGGACGAGTGCCGCCGAAGCGCGCAGATCGCTGGCCATCACGGGGGCGGCCGAGAGGCTTTCAACGCCCGTGATGATGGCCGTCCCGCTGTCGACCTTGATGTTGGCACCCATGCGCTTGAGCTCGGAGCAGTGCATGAAGCGCTGCGGGAAGATGGTGTCTTTGACGACGCTGATGCCCGGCGTGACGGCGAAGAGCGCCGTCATCTGCGCCTGCATGTCGGTCGGATAGCCGGGATAGGGGTTGGTGGTGATCTTGCCGCTGGTGGGGTGTTCGCCCGGGCGCACGAAAACGCTCCGGCCGTCGTCGCTGAACTCGACGTGGTGCCCGCATTCGGTGAGCAGGTTGGCAATGGCCGTAACGTGCTCGCGGCAGATGCGGTTGAGGTGCAGCCCGTCGCTGATCATGGCTCCGGCCACCATGAAGGTGCCCGCCTCAATGCGGTCGGGAATGACCGTGTGCTCGCAGCCGTGGAGCGCCTCGACGCCGTGAATGGTGATGGTGCGCGAACCGGCTCCTTCGATGCGCGCTCCCATCTTGTTGAGGAAGTTGGCCAAGTCGACCACTTCGGGCTCGCGGGCGGCCGATTCGATGACGGTGGTGCCGCGGGCGAGCACGGCGGCCATCATGAGGTTGTCCGTGCCGAGCACCGTCGGGCCGTTGTCGCCGCGCATGTCAACCGTGTTGCCGACGAGACCGTTGGGGGCCTCGATGAGCAGGTTGCCGCCCTTCACGCGCACGCGAGCTCCCAGCGCCTGAATGGCGCGAACGTGCAGGTCGACCGGGCGATCACCGATGACGCAGCCGCCGGGCAGAGGGAGCGTGCAGCGCTTCATGCGGGCCATCATGGGGCCGAGCAGGCAGATGCTGGCCCGCATCTTGCGAACCTGTTCGTACGAGGCGCTCGAGCTGATGCCGTCGGGGCTCTCCACGCGCACCGTGCCGCTGCTGCGCTCGACCGAGGCTCCCAGCTGGCTGAGAATCTGGAGCATGTAGTTGGTGTCCGACACATCGGGGACGCGCGAAATGCGCACCGGCTCATCCGTCAGTAACGTTGCCGCGAGAATAGGCAGAGAGGCATTTTTGGAGCCGCTGATATTCACGGTGCCCTTGAGGCGGTGGCCGCCCTCAACGATGAGTTTATCCATGGTCGGTAAGTAGTAGTGTGCGTGAGTTCGCGCGATTCTATCACAGCCCCTCGGCTGATGCAAGGATAACCGAGGCCATCAGCGGCAAAAAAACGGTGCGGCCGACTCTCCCGCAAGGGCGAGTCGACCGCAGTGAACTTGCTCGTGCCGAGGCTTACAGAAGCGTCACGGCGATGTTGAGACCGGCCGTCACGATGGAGACCATGCTCATGAGCTTGATGAGGATGTTGAGCGAGGGGCCGGAGGTATCCTTGAAGGGATCGCCCACGGTGTCGCCCACGACGGAGGCATCGTGAATCGGCGTGTGTTTGCCGCAGAAGGGCGCGTCGCCGGTCTCGATGTACTTCTTGGCGTTGTCCCAAGCACCGCCGGAGTTGGCCATGAAGACGGCCAGCACGAAGCCGCCGGCCAGACCGCCGGCCAGCAGGCCGAACACGCCGGGCACGCCCAGCACGATGCCGGTGAGAATCGGGGTGACCACGGCGATGAGCGACGGGATGATCATCTCGCGCTGAGCACCCTGAGTGGAGATGCCCACGCAGCGGGCGTAGTCAGCCTTCTTGCGGCCTTCCAGCACGTCCTTGTCGGAGAGCTGGCGGCGCACCTCTTCCACCATGCTCTTGGCGGCGCGACCGACGGCGTTCATCGTCAGACCGCAGAAGAGGAAGGAGAGCATCGCGCCGATGAAGATACCCAGCAGCACCTTCGGGTTCATGAGCGTGACGTCGAAGGAGGCCATGAACTCCGCGATGTTCATCTTGGCAAGCTGAGCGCTGGTGATGTCGCCCACCACTTGGAAGTTCTCGCCGAGCTTGAGGGCGGCAATCTTGAGCTCTTCGATGTAGGAGGCGAGCAGGGCGAGGGCCGTGAGGGCGGCCGAGCCGATGGCGAAGCCCTTGCCGGTGGCGGCGGTGGTGTTGCCCAGAGCGTCGAGGGCGTCGGTGCGCGAGCGCACGTCCTCACCCAGACCGCTCATCTCGGCGTTGCCGCCGGCGTTGTCGGAGATGGGGCCGTAGGCGTCCGTCGCCAGCGTGATGCCGAGCGTGGAGAGCATGCCCACGGCAGCGATGCCGATGCCGTAGAGACCCTGATTCATGTTGGCCGCCGTGAAGGCGAACTCACCGGCGGCGCAGAGGTAGGCGCCGATGGTGCCGATGACGATGAAGATGACCGGCCAGCAGGTCGAGATCATGCCCGTGCCGATGCCCGAGATGATGACGGTGGCGGGGCCGGTGGTGGCGTTCTCGGCGATGAACTTCACCGGCTTGAACTCAAAGGAGGTGTAGTATTCCGTCACCTTGCCGATGGCGATACCGACGATGAGGCCGATGATGATCGAGCCCCAGAGGCCGAGCCAGTTGTTGATGCCCAGCAGGTAGAGCACGCCGAGGGAGGCGAGGGCGATGAGAACGCCCGAGATGTTGATGCCGAGGTTGAGGGCGCCCATGAGCTGGCTCTGGTTGGCACCCGGCTTGGTGCGCACGAGGAAGATGCCGATGATGGAGAGGATGGCGCCCACGGCACCGATGAGCATCGGAGCCATCACGGCCCTGAGGCCGTCGCCGTAGCTCAGGCCGGCCGAGGAAGCAGCCGCGGCACCCAGAGCCGCCGAGGCGAGGATGGAGCCGGCGTAGGATTCATAGAGGTCGGCACCCATGCCGGCCACGTCGCCGACGTTGTCGCCGACGTTGTCAGCGATGGTGGCGGGGTTGCGGGGGTCGTCTTCGTTGAAGTGGTACTCCGTCTTGCCGACGAGGTCAGCACCGACGTCGGCCGCCTTCGTGTAGATGCCGCCGCCGACGCGGGCGAAGAGCGCCTGAAGGGAGGCGCCCATGCCGAAGGTCAGCATGATGGTGGTGATTTGCACGAGGTCATTGACGTTTTCCCCGTTGAAGCCGAAGGCCGGAATCTTGCTGAGTACGAGATACCAGGCCGAAATATCGAGCAGACCGAAGCCCACCACCGTCAGGCCGAGCACGGCGCCTGAGCGGAAGGCAAGCTGCAGACCCTTGTTGAGACCGTCCTTTTCATCGCGGCAGGCCTGAGCCACGCGCCCGGAGGCGTAGGTGGCGGTCTTCATGCCGATGAAGCCTGCCAGGCCGGAGAAGATACCGCCGGTGAGGAAGGCCACGGGAACGATGTTGTTCTGCATGTTGAAGTAAGCCATCACCGCGAAGATGAGGGCAATGATGATGAAGAAGAACGCGACGACCTTGTACTGTTGTTTCAGGTAGGCCATGGCGCCTTCGCGCACGTAGCCGGCGATCTCCTTCATGCGGTCTGTGCCCTCATCGGCCTTCTTCATGTTGAAGAAGAAGATGGCTGCAAAGAGCAGCGCGACGATGGAGGCCACAGGGACGATCCAGAATAATATTTCGGGGTTCATTGTCTGCTTGGGTTCCTGAGTTGCGCTTTGAAAAAAGCGCGGTATTCTACACGAGAGCATCCTGTTTGGCAATACGAAACATTGCATCTTGCACATTTTTTTCGGCGGGCGTGCGCTGAGTGGCTAGCGTCTGAACGGAGGCGCCGAAGGGGGAATGCCGCGACGGGATGCCGAAGCGGAATGCCGCAACGGGATGCTGAAGCGGGATGCCGAAGGGGGATGCCGCAACGGGATGCTGAAGCGGAATACCGAAGGGGAGTGCCGCAACGGGATGCTGAAGCGGGATGCCGAAGGGGGATGCCGCAACGGGTACGCCGAAGGGGGGCTCGCTGACCGAAGCCGATGAACGGAGCCGCCGTAGCGCGGCACCCTTTCCCGAGCTACCCTTTCCCGAGACAATTCCGTCGGGCTTCGCGGCGTCCGTCGACTCGCGTCGCCGTAAGCGGACGAAAATCCCCGCGCGCGATCGAGGCTGTTTGAGCTTGACAGTCGGCCGTCTCCGTCCTAGGATAGCGCGGCGCGCTGCGCCTCACTCTGATATGAAAGCTGTACTTCTTTTCCCCGGTCAAGGTGCCCAGAAGGTGGGCATGGGCAAGGATCTCTATGATGCTTATCCCGCTGCGCGCGAGATGATGGAGAAGGCCGACGAGGTCCTCGGCTTCTCGCTGACGAAGGTGATGTTTGAAGGCCCGGATGCGGAGCTGACGCGCACGTGCTACTGCCAACCCGCGCTCTACCTGCACGGGCTGGCGCTCTGGAAGCTGCTGAGCAGCGAGGTGAGCCTTGAGCCCGTGGCCGCCGCCGGCCTTTCGCTGGGTGAGTTCACGGCGCATGCCGCTGCCGGAACCTTCACCTTCGAGGACGGGCTGAAGCTCGTGCAGAAGCGCGGCGCCTACATGGAGGAGGCCTGCCAGGCCGCGCCGAGCACTATGGCTGCCATGATCGGCGGCAGCGATGAGGCCGTGCAGAAGCTCGCTGACGAATGCGGGATTGACGTGGCCAACTACAACTGCCCCGGGCAGACGGTCGTCTCCGGCTCGATGGAGGGCGTGGACAAGGCCGTCGCGGGTGCGAAGGCCGCCGGTTTCAAGCTGGCCAAGAAACTCAACGTCGCCGGCGCCTACCACAGCCGCTTCATGAAGAGCGCGCAGCAGAAGCTGCTGCCCGAGCTCGCCGCCGTGCCGATGCAGATGCCCGCCGTGCCGGTGTACTGCAACTATGAGGCTCGCCCCGTCACGAGCACGGACGACGTTCGCGCCATGCTCGGAGCGCAGGTCTGCGGTTCCGTCCGCTGGGCCGCCAGCATGCAGGACCTCATTGCGAAGGGCGAACGCCTCTTCATCGAAATGGGTCCCGGCAAGACGCTCGCGGGCATGATGGGGCGCATCTGCAAGGAGGCCAAGGTGATTTCCATCGAAGACGCCGCCGGCCTGCAGGCTGCCATCGAGGAGCTCAAGGCGCTCTGAAGCTCATTGCTGAAGCAAGCTCGCTAAGCTTTATCAAACGGACGGCACTCCGCCGCCGCAGCTGCGGCGACGGAGTGCTTTTTTCTCGCCGAGGGAAACAAGGGCGCATCATCCGCCGTTCTGCCGCACCGAAGCGTCTCGGCGGCGTGCAGGCGGGGTCGGCGGGCGCGGGCAGCTTTGACCTGCCTATCGAATTTGCTTGACCTGCGACGCGCGATGGGGTAGAAAGACAGGCGTTCATGATCAGAAAGCTCCTCCTCCTCACCCTCGGCGCACTCACCCTCTGTCAGTGCAACTCACTGCGCTCCGACTGCCGCGCCATCGCGGCACGCGAGGCCGAGATCGCCCGCGAAACCCCCGGCGATTATTACATCGGCCGCCGCTACTACGTGCCCAACACGCGCTTCTGGGGCTACGTGCGCAAGGCCGGCCAGAGCTGGCGCGATGCTCGCCTCGTCATGATGGATGAGAGCCTGGTGCACACCCCCGATCGCGGCTGGGAGCCTCCGCACCCCAAGGCCACCTACAGCGGTGATAATAACTGCGAGTACGTCATCTCCGGCACATTCACCGGCGAGGACGCCTATGACCCGGGCAGCAATCAGGTGCTGCCTGTGTTCCGCCCGAGTGCCTTCACCCTGCGCGATAAGGATCCCGGATTCCTCTTCAAACCCTCGGAGCAATACCACGTCGCCTACGTGACGCTGCTGCCGAGCATCATGCCTACGCGCGAGCAGGTTGAGTATTACACGAAGCGCTGACCCGCACACCACCACCTCGATTCACGAACCCCATCCAACGCACCCAGCTATGTTTCGCAGCAAGATTCTCGCAGGACTCGAAATCGGCACCACCAAGACCTGCATGGTCGTCGGTGAAGTCAAACCGGACGCCGCCACCACCCTTCTGACTATCGGAGAGGTGCCGAGCGCAGGCGTACGCAAAGGAGAGATTGTCGATAACAATATGGCGAGGCAGTGCGTGTGCGACGCGTGGCAGATGGCGCAGAACGACGCGGAGGTCGACATCCTCTCCGTCGTGCTCTCCGTGACGGGCGATCACATCATCGGCCAGACCAACTCCGGCACCTTCCGACTGCCCGACAACGAGACTGTCATTGAAGAGGAGCACGCCGCCAAGGCGCTGGAGAAGGCGCGCCACCTCGACGTGGATGAGGGTCGCCTGATTATCAACCGCGAGGTAGGTTGTTACTCCATCGACGGACGCGCTCAGATCAGCAATCCCGTCGGTCTGGCCGGGCGAACCATCGAAATCAACAGCCATATCGTGCACGGCATCAGCTCGCGGCTGCAGAATTCGCTGCTCTGCGTGCGCAGCGTGCCGCTCGAGGTGACGGACATCGTGTTCGCCCCGCTGGCGACGGCGCAGATGGTGCTCTCGCGCTCGCAGAAACAGGAGGGTGCGCTGCTCATCGACATCGGCGGCGGCACCACGGACTATGTTTTTTACAAAGACGGCGAGGTCGTCTGCCTCGGCTGCGTGCCCGTCGGCGGCAACACCATCAATCAGGACATCGTGAAGCTCGTTCCCCGCTTCTCGATGAAGGCCGCCGAGAAGCTCAAGTGCACCGAAGGCAACGCTTGGGAAGGACTCAAGGACCACAGGCTCGTCCACTACCGCAGCGACAACGGTCTGCACGATGTGAGCATCGAGTGCGGCAGCCTCAACAGGATCATCCGCGATCGCTTGGGCGATACGCTGATGCGCGTCTACAACCGCATCCCGGCCGACCTGCTCTACAAGGGAGCCTTCTCCGTCTACCTGACGGGCGGCACCAGCCTGATGCGCGGGCTCGACAGTCTGGCGCACCGCATTTTCCTGCAAAATGAGGTGTATCAGCCGGCTCCGATTGACCCGACCCAGCCCTGCTCCTATCAGGATGATCCCCGCTACTGCACCGGCATCGGGCTCATCCGCTACGCGCAGCGCCTCGATGCCGAGCGCGAGCAGAATATCGGCTTCTTCGGCAGGCTCAAGAGCTTCTTCGGCTTCGGCTCCTGATGCCCGCGCCGCGCCGCCCGGTCTTCCCTTCGTTTTACGCACCTTCGTCTTACGCACCTTCGTTATACGCACGCGCGGCTCCGGCGGAGACCGGAGTTCGCTGACCAGACTTTCACCATGCTTCCCTATCAACATAACGTTCGGCAAGATGACCGCGTCGTCATCGTCGGTATCGGCGGCGCCGGTGCCAACATCCTTCAGTGTTTCGGCGGCTCCAGCGCTGCCAACGTGCGCCTCTGCACCATGTCGCTCGATGAGCGCGTCGGTCTGGGCAGCGGCAACGTCGAATTCTTGCAGCTCGGCGCCGGGTTCAACCACGGTCTGGGCTCGGGAGGTGACCCCGAGGTGGCTCGTCGTGCCGCCACGGAGAGCGCCGGCGAGATACGGCGCCTCATCCGCGGGGCGCGCCTGCTGGTGATGGTCGTCGGTCTGGGCGGCGGCACCGGTTCGGGCGCTGCCCCCATGCTCGCGCAGATGGCCAAAGAGGCCGGGCTCTTCCTCGTCACCGTCGCCGTGATGCCCTTTGCCTTTGAGGGCCGCCGCCGCCGTGCTCAGGCGGATGCCGCCCTCGAAGAAGTCTCGCGGCTCTCCGATATCGTCTACTGCTTTGAGAACGATTACATGGAGGATCTCTTCCGCGGCCGCCCCGGTGCCCGCGCCGTCTTTGAAGAAGCCAACCGCCTGCTGGCCAAGGCGACGGCCTCCGTTCCCATGCTCTCCTCTTCGCCGGGGATCATCAATCTCGGGCTCGACGAACTGGCCGCCGCGCTGGATAACAGCGACTCGCGCTGTCTCTTCGGCTCGGGCAGCGGCTACGGCTCAAACCGCGCCGAAGACGCCGCCCGCGCGGCTCTTCAGTCGCCCCTGCTCGCCTTCCGGGGAGCCATCCGCTTCTCGCGCTGCGTCATTGCCCACGTCGCGGGCGGCGAGAGCATGTCGCTTGCCGAGGTTCGCACCGCTATGGAGACCGTGCGCGGCGCCTTGGCCGACGACGATGTGACGCTCTACTTCGGCACCTCGGTCAAGCCGCACCTCGGCGATGAAATGCGCCTGACGCTCATCGCCTCCATCAACGGGGAGGAGCTCCGCCAAGCTCTGGAAAACATGCCCGTGCCCACCGATGATACTCGGGGCAGCGGCGATGCAGGCGATGTTGACAACTCTGAGGGCTCCGACGGAGCGGACGATGAGGACGATGCTCCGCTTGCGGACGGCGCTGCTTCTGCCTCGCTCGAGAGCAGCGACGACCCGAGCGAACTGAGCGTCGAGCCCTACGACGAGAGCCCCGGGCTCAAGCCCGCCGCTGCCGCAGAGCGCATACCGCAGCGCGGCGACTCCCTGCTGGAGCCCGAGGAGCCCGAATTTGCCCCGCAGGGAGGCGGGAGCGGCAACGGCAATGAGGATTGGTCTCAGGTAAAGAATGGCGACGCCTCGGCCTCTTTCGTGCGCCCGGTGTCACGCCCCTCGGCCATGCTGAGTACACCGAGTGAAACGCGCGACGAAAGCCTCTTCGACGTGGGGCACCAAGCGGCGCCCCGCTACAGCCGCGAAGCTGCTTCGCCGCATGCGGGCGGTGCCGTGCGCCCCGCCCCGCCGACGTCTCTGCGCGAATCAGCCGACGCAGCACGGCTGCGTCAGGGTGAACTCATGCCCGGCGAAGAGGACGATGACGATCTGCCCGCATCTGCCCGTACCGACATCCTTTTCCGCGATGACTACGCTGAGAGGGGCGTCGATGACTTCGCACGCGCCGTCGACAGCGATGACCTCGACATCCCGCCCGCTCTGCGCCTGAACGGCCTCGGCATCAAGTTCCCCGACAACTGAGCCCGCGCCCGTCGCCTGCGGGCGATGGCGGGCGACACAGGGATGGGGGAGATTCTGACAACAGAGCCCGGCAGCGCTTGACGCCGCCGGGCTCTCTTGCCGCCGCTGCGGATTGCCCGACAAGACGTCTTTTGTGCTTGACGCCGCCCCGCCCGAAAAGCTAAAATGCAGACCGCTTCAAATCAGATCGCACACATGAAACCAAGGATCTCTCAGCCTCGCCCCGGCGGCCCCCGAAGGGGAGCCCGACCCGTCGTCCCCGTCAGCGGCCCGACCCGGCCGGCTCGCCAAGGACGCAAACTTTGGATCGCCATCGGCATCTTGGCCGCTCTCGGCGTGGGCGCCTACTTCGCCAAACCCTACCTGCAAGAGGAGCTCCTGCCGGAGATTGCCGGCGATATCTTCAAGAAGGGCGAGGACGGCCCCGCCATGCCCGGCAGCTACATCGGCAAAACCGTCAAGGGCGACGAGTGGCAGAACCCGGCCGCCCTGCAGGCACGGCTCGGGGAAGAGATACTCAAACGCCTCGGGAAAATCGACCGCAACAGCGTCAAGAAGTTCTTGGGCAGCAAAGAGAACCGCCTCCTGCTCGCCCAGTGGCAGCTGGCCGATTTCGAGCTGAAGGCTGCCGACGATGTGGCGGCTCGCCAGAAGCGTTTCACGGATGAGCTCGCCAAGCTCGAGAAGAAAAACGAGGAGCTGCGCAGCGAATTGAGCAACGCGAACGGCGCGCGCCGCAAGGCCATCAACAAGGAGATTGCCGACAACAAGACCAAAATCAACGACCAGCGGAAACAGGCGGAGGAGGTGCTGACCCTCAGCGCTTTCGCTGCGACGCCCGAGGGCGCCAAGCTGCTCGGCGACATCACGAACAATCTCGACTGGATCGAGCAAATCGTCCACAGCGGCGAGTGCGTGCAGCCCGGTCGCGTCGTCTCGCTCATGGCGCAGATGATGGAGAAAGACCCGAAGATTGCGTACAATCAGATTGAGCGAGACACGGTGACCGCGACGGCTCTCGAGTTCGCGCGCCACGGCTGGCCCACAGAAACCGCCCTCGATCGCGCGGACTACTTCATCAGCTCGTGGCGGGCCAACCGCCTCAACGTCGTGTTTGACGACCTGCCCTTCTGGCTGCGCCGCGTCGTCACCGGCTGCAAGGGAGACAACCGCTTCTGCACGCGCGAGTCTCTCGAATGGTCGCTGGACAACGTGCACCTGCCGGTTGAGCGCTACAGCGGGTGCTGCTGGCGCAACGGCTACAAGCTCTACAACCTCTTCGGCGAGAGCATTCACGGCGACGGCTACTGGGAGCCCTTCGAAGGCCTGTTCGACAACTCCATGCTCTTCACGAACAAGGTCGGCGGCGTCTGCGGCTCGCTCTCGCACTTCGGCGCCTATTCGGCCTGCGCCAACGGCGTGCCGGCGCTCACGGCCGGCGAGCCCGGCCACTGCGCCTTCGTGCTGCGCGTCCAAGACAAGTGGGTGCCCTCCTACTCGCTGACATGGGAGCGCAGCCTGCACTGGACCCCCTGGCGCGAGACTTGGGAGTATTCGTCGCTCCACATGGCCGACAAACTGTACTCCGAGGACAAGAAGGAAGCCGCTCGCTCGCGCATCTCCAACGCCTACCGCACCCTGGCCTCCCTCTTTGCCACACAGGTCGGCGCGGGAGACAAGAGCAAGGCCATTACCTGTTACAACCAAGCCGTCACCTACCAGCCGGCCAACTATCTGGCATGGCGCGACTATGCCGATTACATCGCGCGCCCCGAGGTCGGTGAGGAAGGCAACTGGCGCACGCTCAACGCCCAGATCTGCAAGCTCCTCGTGCCGAAGTTCCCGGAGATGGCTTCGCAGCTGCTCGGCAAATACATCTACCCCAACCTCAACAAGACCTTCGGCGACGACAGCGTGCGGCTGACGACTCTGGGAGAGTTCTGGAAGGCGGTGGATGAGCAGGGGCCCGACCGCTGGCGCGTTGAGCAGTTCCTCGACAAGCAACTCGAGCTCTTCAAGCAGAACAACGCCGTGAGCGACGATCAGAAGTGCAGCTTCTACCGGTCTGTTCTGAGCAGCGTCGCCTCCAACCCGACCTACGCCACCATCGCCCTGTCCTGGGGCACCAAGCTTGCCGAAGGTATGAGTAAGGCGGGGCAGGACAAGCTCATGGCGGCAACCATCGACTGCCTCTCGCAGGGCAGCGGCATCGCGGCCGATGACCGAGACAAAATGCTCGGGGAGGTTCTGCTCCGCGCCGAAGCCATGCGCGACCGCCAGACCTACCGCAGCATCGTCAAGATGCTTTCACCGCGCTACAGCAAGCCCGACAACAAACTGCCCAAGTTTGAACCCTTCCCCGGCAAGCTCTGGTCCGAGGAGGGCATGGTCTACTTCAGCAGCCGTGCGCCGCAATACGACAACCCCTGCGCTCACCCCGGCCTGCTGATGAAGGGCGGCGGCCACTTCCACACCAAGAAGGAGAAGGACTCTTGGGCTGCCGTCGAGCTGCCGCGCCTCATCAACGTCACCGGTGTCGTTGTCGTCACCACCCCTGAACACCGCAACCGCCTCTCCGGCTTGCGTATCCAAGTCTCGGCCACCGGCCGCGATGACGATTGGAAGGATGTGGGCCAGCCGGCCGGCCAGGTGCCCGATCGCGTCACGCGCTTCGACCTGCAGAGCGAGCTGCCGCGCGCACGCTACGTGCGCGTTCTGCGCCCGGGTGAGAACTTCATGCACCTCAACGGTATTTACATCTACGGCAATCAGGCCTCCTGACGTCGGCCGCCTCCCCACACACAGCAGCATTCCCTAACCCGATATTCATCGTCTATGAAAACATTTCTGACCACCAGCATCGCCGCCGTGGCGCTGCTGCCGCTCTGCGCTACGAGCAGCCCTGCCGCCACCAAGGCCGAGAACTTTGAGCAGGCCTCTGCCAAGGTCGGCGAAAACGGCTACCTGCTCTTTATCTACGCCGACAAGTGGGATAAGTTCAGCAAGGATATTTGCGAGCGCCTCATGAAGAGCAAGCGCGTGCTGGATGCGGCCGGCGACTCCGTCATTCTCAGCGTCGCCATGCCCCAGTTCGCCAAGCTTGAAGACCGCGAGGCGATCGCGAAGCGCCTCGGCAAGCTCGCCCCGCTGGATCCCAACAGCAAACAGCTCGGCGTCGTCGACAGCATCGACTCCTACCCCGCCATCGCCGTTTACGGCCCCGGCGGCCGCCACACGGCCACCATCTGCGGCCCCGTCATGATGCGTGCGGACGCCAAGGAGGTCGCGGAGCGCATCGCCTTCCACATCAACGCGATGAAGCATCAGAACGAACTCGTCAGTCAGGCGGATCGCGAGCAGGGTGCGGCCAAGGCCCGCCTGCTCGGGCTTGCCCTGCAGGTCGAAGGTGCCAGTCGCCCCAACGTCAAGGGGAAGATCTCTCAGGCCGATCCCAAGGACGAGACGGGCGTGATGCGCAGCTTCGAGTTCAACCCCTGGCAGTTCACGGAGAAGATGCTCAAATACCAAGTCAAGGGTGATGACGGCAAGATGCGCGATGCAACCCTCGACGAGATTCTCGCCGAGCTCGACGCCAAACTCGAAGAGCCCGGCTATACGCCCGAGCAGCGGCAGGTCTTCTGTGCCAATGCCATCGGCTTTATCCACCGCAAGGGCGACGTCACCAAGCTCGGTCTGATGCGCAAGTACGCCGCCAAGATGAAGGAGCTCGCGCCGGAAAGCACTCTGGGCATGGCTGCCGATATCTCTCTGAAGGTCTGGGCCAAGGGGCTCACGTACGAGAACGGCTGGACTCCCTCGTCGCTTCCCACCGACGAGACGCCCGTGCAGCTCAACGGCGAGCTGCCCATCGGCGACGCGGGCACCTACACCGTGACCTTCGTCTACAAGGGCGGCAACGACGCCCTGCCCACCAAGGGTGTTCGCCTCTATGACGGCACCAAGCTCGTCGCTGAGGACATGCACGAGGGCAACGCCGGAGCTCCGCACAACACCCGCGGCAATATCTACCGCCTCAAAGTCGCCTCCGAGGTGAAAAATCCCCGCCTTTTCATCATCTTCGGTTGCGATCGCCGCCTCGATTCGCGCGGCACCATCAGCATCAGGTATGATAAATAAAATCGTCGCATAAATCAAATCGTCGCTGCGCGCCTGACAGGCTCAGCTGCAGGTGCGCAGCGACTTCTCGCGCGGAAAAGGGCGGCAGGGCGATTTCCTGCCGCCTGCGCGGCTTTTGGACTTGACTTTAGCTTCTTCATCAGTTAAGCTCAGCTCACTGCTATGACAGACCGTCGAATCGTTATCACAGGTATCGGTGCCGTCTCCCCGCTCGGCAACACAGCCGCCGAGACATGGGAGGGGATGAAACAGGGCCGCTCGGGTATCGCTCGCATTGCCAGCATTGATGCCTCCGCCTTCCCCTCGCAGATAGCCGGCGAAGTGCGCAACTACGACCCCACTCCCTACTTCAAATCAGACCCCAAGGCGGTGCGTCGCTGCGACCGCTTTGAACAGCTTGCCATGGGCGCCGCCGTCATGGCGATGGAAGATGCCGCCCTCGACCCGGAGAAGGAGGACAAGACGCGCATCGGCGTGATGATCGGTTCGGGTATCGGCGGTCTGGGCATTCACAGCACGAACTGCGAGACGCTGATCAAGAGCGGCCCGCGCCGTGTCTCCCCCTTCTGCATCCCCTACATGATCACCAACATGGCCAGCGGGATGATCAGCATCGAGTTCGGCTTCGGCGGGCCGAACATGAGCATCTCGACCGCCTGCGCCACCTCGAACCACTCCATCGGCGAGGCGTGGCGCATCATGAAGTTCGGCGATGCCGACGTCATGCTCTGCGGCGGTGCCGAAGCGACGATTCTGCCCATCGGCATTGCCGGCTTCTCGAACATGAAGGCGCTCTCGACCCGCAACGACGATCCCGCGACGGCTTCGCGCCCCTACGACATTGATCGCGACGGCTTCGTCATGGGCGAAGGCGCGTCCGTCATCGTGCTTGAGACCCTCGAGCACGCCCAAGCCCGCGGCGCACGCATCCTCGCCGAGCTCGTCGGCTACGGCCTGAGTGCCGACGCCTACCACCTCACCTCTCCCCTGCCCGAGGGCGAAGGCGCCAGCCGCTGCATGGAGATGGCGCTGGCTCACGCCGGCCTCAAGCCCACCGACGTCGACTACATCAACACGCACGGCACCTCGACGCACCTCGGCGATATCTGCGAGACCCGCGCCATCAAGCGCACCTTCGGCGACTATGCGAAGAACGGCCTCGTCGTCAGCTCGACCAAGTCGATGACGGGTCACCTGCTGGGTGCCGCCGGCGGCGTGGAGCTGCTGGCCTGCGTGATGGCCATCCGCGACAACTTCGTCCCGCCGACCATCAACGTCTTCAATCAAGACCCCGAGTGCGACCTCGACGTCTGCGCCAATGTCGGCCGCAGCATGAAGGTCGACGTCGCCCTGAGCAACTCCTTCGGCTTTGGCGGCCACAACGCTTCCCTCATCGTGAAGCGCTTTGTGGACTGAGCGCCTCTTGCCGAGGACGCATCCGACAACGTGAAACGGCGGCGGGCAGACACAGCCCCCGCCGTTTCATGTCCGAGAGAGCCGACGCATTCCCCTTGTCCGCAGACGCATGAAGAAGCAACCACCGGCAATGCCCGATGATCCCGAGCAAAGGCGGCTCGGGCGTGTCCTGCGGCTGGTCATCTTCAGCCTCAGGCACCGCGTCGTCATCTCGCCCCGGCTGCGCGAAGCCGCCGCCTCCCTGCTCAACAGCGAACGAGGCCCCGTGCAGCGCGGCAACCTCTTTCTCGTGAAGTGGATCAGCCTGAGTCTGCTCGTGCTGCTCTGCCTGATGATTTTCATGCTCAGCGGCTGCTATGAGGCCATGGAGACGCGGCAGATCATGATGCTCTGCGGCGAACCCTTCCTCATCGAAGCCGAGAAAATTCAGCAACCCTTGCTCAGCCCGCAGGGGCTCTTCGGCATCTGCGTTGCCCTCACGCTCTACCTGAGCCTCGTGCTGCTGCGCGAAGCCTCGTGGGGAAGGCGCACGCAGATCTGCTTCTTCGTCGCCGTCACGGTGGCGCTGCCCGGGCTCCTCTGTGTGTTCTGGGGCGGCCTCGTCAACCCCTCGGCCCCGATTTTCTGCATCGCGCTGCTCTGGCTGGTCACCTCGCTCATCCCCTTTTACTGTAGGCGCATCCCATGAAAGTGCAGGATTACCCGAGCGCCGTCCTTGAGCTCATGGCCGGCCTGCGCAGCATGCCCGGCATCGGCAGTCGCGGTGCCGAGCGGCACGCCCTCTGGTTTTTGCAGCAGGGGCGGCAGCAGGCAATCAAGCTCTCCGAAGCGCTGCGAAACGCTGTGGAGCAGATAGACAACTGCCCCGAATGCGGCTTCTTTGCCGCGCGAGGCGAGCGCTGCAACGCCTGTAGCGACCCCGCGCGCGACATCGGCCAGATCTGCGTCGTTGAGCAAGCCACCGACGTGCTGCCCATCGAGCGCTCGGGCAGCTTCCGCGGGCTCTACCACTGCCTGGGCGGCAAAATCTCACCGCTCGACGGCGTCATGCCCGAAGACCTCGGCATCGAGAAACTCGTCGAGCGCGTGCGGCAGCGCCCGGCCTGCGAAGTCATCCTCGCCCTGAGCTCCGACGTCGAAGGCGAAGCCACCGCCCTCTACCTCGCCGAGCAGCTCTCCGGCCTCAACTGCCGCATCACGCGCTTGGCGCAGGGCATGCCGGCCGGAGCCGCCCTCAGCCACGCCGACGCCATCACCGTCATGCGCGCCCTGCAGGACAGGCGCGAAATCTGAAGCAGACCCGCCGCCGTGAGCTGCAACGACGACATCTCACCGCAGAGCCGGCTGCTGCTGTTGCTCCTCGCCCTTCTCCCCGTCTCCGGTCTGCACCGCCTCCTGTGCCGCCGCTACATCAGCGGCATCATCATGCTCATGACCCTCGGCCTCTTCGGCGTCTGGACCGTCATCGACGTCATCCTCATCGCCTTGGGTGAATTCCGCGACCGCGAAGGCCGCCGCGTCCGCCACTTCGGCCTCTCCCTCTTCCTCAAAGCGCCGAACCCGCCAGCGCGCGCGGCGTCGCCGAGCGCAAAGCCACCAGCGCCGCCGGCAGCACGCTGAAAGCCAGCGCGAGGCAGGACGTCAGCGCCGCGTAGGCATAGAGCCCCGGCCACATCGCCGCAGGCAGCGGCATATCCAGCGCCTGCGCATCGTACATCCCCATACCGCAGAACTCAAACACGCGCGCCAAGCCCTCGCGCCCCAGCAGCAGCCCGTGCCCCAGCAGCAGCCCCGCCGGCACCGCCGCTGCCATCAGCAACAGCGCCTGCCACGCATACACCGCCGCCAGCGCGCGCGGCGTTGCCCCGATAGCCAGATACGCCGCCATCGACCCGCGCCGCTGCAGCGCCCCCACCATCAGCAGCGCACAGGCGCAGAAAGCCGACGCCAGCACCCCCGCGGCAAACAGAAAACTCAGCGAGGCGCGCAACTGCGCCAGCACGCCCAGCCAGCCGGCATTGCCGTCCCAGAGTGCCGGCAGCAGCGCCGAGGCATCGCGGCGGGTAATCAGCTCCGCCAGCTCATCCGCATCGCCCCAAGGCTCCAGCTCAAGCCCTATCACGGACGGCCCCGGCAGTGCGCCGAAACAGACCACATCGGGCGACTTCATGCGGCCCGGCACATGAAACACATCGACCACGCGCAGGCGCCGCTCATCCGCCTCCCCCGCGCCGAAGCGCATCACAAGCTCGCGCGGCTCGCCGAGCCGCTCGGCGCAGGTGGCGCTGATCACGCAGCAGTCATCATCGAGCGCCAAGCGCTCCCCCTCAGGCCAAGCTGCCAGCGGCAGCGACGCCACATACGAACACAGCGCCCCGTCGACCAGAGCCATCCCCGCCGTACCGCGGGACGCGCGCCGCACCTCCGGCAGCGCCTCCAACTGCTCCGGCGTCCAGACCGACGAGCGCAGCATCAGGTGCGGGCAGTAGGCCCGCAGACCGTTCTCCACCTCCCGAATCATCCCCTGCATCACCCCGCCCACCACCACCTGACCCGCCACCGAGAGCAGAACCCCCAGCAGACAGATAAGCAGCAAGCCCCGTCGCCCCCGCCCCGTCAGCAGGCGCCATGCCAGAAACAACGAATACGGACAGCATCGCACAGCTCCTCTCCTCCCCCTTCATCCCGCGCTCAGATACGCAACTCGCGCGGGAAAGCCTCGCGCCGCAGCACCCCCCACATCTTGTCGATGTACGAGAGCGTGTAAAAATTCTCGTAGTGGTGGAAGTAAAACGCCCCGCGCGTCGTGAGGCGGTAGCCGCCGGGCTCGCGCCGCAGCAGCCCCAGCCGGCAGGCCAGCCACAGCTCCGGCCCGAAGGCCTCGCGCAGCTCCGTGCCGAAAAACGCACGAAAATCCGCCTCGCTCACAAACATCGAATACGCCCGCCAGAACAAATAATACAGCATGCGCTGTCGGCGCGAGAAGCGCAGCGTCAGGCAACTCGGCAGGCGCCCCTCCCGCAGGCGCTCCACGTAGGCCGGAACCGAAAAAGTATTGATTTTGAACGAATCGCGCAACAGCGTCACCGCCGAACAGCCGAAGCCCAGATAACAGTCGCGCGTCATGCTCGAATAGCGGTGGCCGCCCGGCAGCGCGAAAGTCCAGATCGAATCGCGATCATACCCGTGCCGCGCACAGTGCGCGGCAATCGCATCCATCATCTCGCGCTTGCGCCGCTTCTGCGCCGCCGGCACCCGCGAGGCCGTAAACGAAAAATCAATAAAGGGATAAATCGCCACGTGATTCGCCCCGTGGGCAAAGGCCGTCTCCACATCCTGCACCACCTGCTGCGTCGACTGCCCGGGAAGCGCAAAAATAAAATCCATGCTCACCGTCTCGAAAGGCACCTCGCGCAGCGCCGCCGCCAGAGCCTCGGGCGACGGGGCAGGGCGCCCCAGCAGCGACGCGAACTCGGGCAGAAACGACTGAATCCCGATGCTGATGCGCGTCACCCCCGCCTCGCGCAGCAAGCCCAGCACCTCGGGGCGCACATCGGCCGGGTGCAGCTCGGCCCCGATTCCGTCGCGCACCTCGTAATAGCGCGCCAGCTGACTCGTCAGCCGCGAAAACTCGCCCGCCAGCAGAGCCGGCGTCCCCCCGCCGAAATACACGCTCGAAACCTCCCGCCGGGCAGTCTCCCGCTCCCCGACCAAGCGTATCTCCTCCAGCAGCGCCTCCGTATAGGCCGCCGCCTCCGAGCGCCTGTAGACCACCTTGCAATAGGGGCAGAAATCGCAGAGCCGCCGGCAGAAAGGCACATGGACGTAAAGCCCCAGCGCCCCGGGCACCGCGGTATCGAGGCTCTCCTCGTTCTCATCCGTAAACAGAAAGGGCGCCGAACTGCCCGTCAGCCACGTGCGCGCCGCCGTCGTCAACCAGCTCATAAACAATCACACAAAACGCGTATAAGTTCGCAGCATCTCGCTTGCCACCTTCATATTGCCGCCGAAGACCAGAGCATACTCCGCCGCAAAGAAATAACCGCAGCGCTCGCAGAGACCGGGCACCTCGACGCAGCGCCCGCAAACCGACAACTTGCCGTCCTCCATCACCACGCACTGGTGGCAGGGCGTCGGGAACGCATTGTCAATAATGGCCGGAAAAGCACTGCGCAAATTGAAAATCGGGAAGCCCTCATCCATCAACTCCTCTATCTCGCGGCAGCAGGCCACCTTATCCTCGCGCGACAACTCCAGCGGCGCCGTATCCGGGTAGGGCGTGTGAAAATTGAACGACACCGCCCGCACCATCGGCTCCTCGCGCGCCACCTCGCAAACCGAGCGAATGCACTGCTTATTGAGTTGGTTCACCGCCATGTAGAGACAGATGTTATCAGACGTCGCCTCCGCCATATGGCGGCGAATCGTCGCGTAGGTCTCGCCGCGAATCAGATTGTGGCGCTTCTCATCACCGTCGAGACTCAGCAGAATCAGATCCGCCTCGGGCAAATCGAGACGCTGCGTCCCGTTCGTCACCACATTCACAATGAAAAAGCCCATGCGCTTCGCCTCGCGCACCAGATCGCGCAGCCCCATCGAACCGTCGCGCCACAGAAAAGTCTCTCCGCCGCAGAAAAACAAAATACGCACCCCCATCGCGTAGAGCTGCCGCATCTCCGCCTGAATCTTCGCGTAAGGGTGCATCACCGCCGTGATATTATTGACCGAACAGTGCTTGCAGTGCAAATTGCAGCGATCCGTCACAATAATCGTCCCGAGAATCGGCTTGCGGCGGTGAAAGAGCACCGTGCTCACACCGAAAGCCGCAAAATAAAGCAAATGAGACCACTTCATAACAAGAATAGAGGCAACCAAGGCATTCTCGCACGTACGCCTCGGAGCGTCAAGCGGAAAAAGCGATCAGCCGATGCGAAGTCTGCAAACGCCCGCCCGTCACCTAAACGCTATTGAACGCGGCGGAGGGCTGCGCCGTCTCAGCCCGTGATGTACGCCTTCTTCATACGCCGCCCCATCGTCGCCATCAGCCTGGCTCTGCTCATCCTGCTCGGCGGCCTCTTTTGTGCACTCACCCTGCCCGTCGCGCAGTACCCGAACATCATCCCGCCGCAAATCTCCTTGAGCACCAGCTACCCGGGAGCCGACTGCAACACCGTCGTCGACTCCATCGCCACCCCCATCGAGCAGCAAATGAGCGGCGTCGAGGGCATGGAGTACATGACGAGCACCAGCACCAACAACGGCGACCTCACCCTCAACATCACCTTCAAAGTCGGCAGCGAGCCCGACATGGACCAAGTGCTCAGCTACCTGCGCTACGCCCAAGCCAACTCCGACATGCCCACCGAAGTCCAGCAGCTCGGCGTCACCCTGCGCAGCATGAGCGGCACCCCCCTGCTGCTCTACGTCCTCCGCTCGCCCGACGGCGACTACGATGCCACTTGGCTCTCGAACTACGCCTACATCAACCTCGTCAACCCCCTGCTGCGCACCCCGGGCGTCGGCAACGTGCAAGTCTTCGGCGCGGGTGAATACGCCATGCGCATCTGGCTCAAGCCCGATAAAATGGCCGCCCTCGGCCTGAGCGTCACCGACATTCGCCAAGCCGTCCAAGAGCAGAACAGCGTCAACCCCATCGGCAAAATCGGTGCCGCCCCCTCACCGCCTGACCAGCCCGACACCTACACCGTGCGCACCGAAGGGCGCCTCGTCACCGTCGAAGAGTTTGAAAACATCATCCTGCGTGCCGACAGCGACTCCGTCGTGCGCCTCAAAGACGTCGCCCGCATTGAACTGGGCGCACAAAGCTACTCGCTGAGCGCCACCTACAACGGCAAAGCCTGCGCCATCATCGCCGTCTACCAGAGCCCCGGCAGCAACGCCCTCCAAACCGTTCAGGCCGTTGAAAACACCCTTGCCGCGCACCGCATGCCGCCCGGCCTCGAACTCACGCAGGCCCTCGACACCACCCTGAGCGTGCGCCTGAGCATCCAAGACATCCTGCGCACCCTCGTCGAAGCCCTGCTGCTCGTCATCCTCGTCGTCTTCATCTTCCTGCAGGGGTGGCGCGCGACGCTCATCCCGCTGGCCGCCGTCCCCGTGAGCATCGTCGGCACCTTCATCTTCTTCCCCCTCTTCGGCATCGACATCAACACCATCTGCCTCATGGGCCTCGTGCTCGCCATCGGCCTCGTCGTCGATGACGCCATCGTCGTCGTCGAAGCCGTCCAGACCCAGCTCGACGCCGGACTCAGCCCCCGCGACGCCACCCTCGCCGCCATGAAAGGAGTCGCCGGCCCCGTCATCGCAACCGCCCTCGTGCTGGCTGCCGTCATCTTCCCCTGCATGCTCATCAGCGGCATCACCGGGCTGATGTACACCCAATTTGCCGTGACACTCGGCGTGAGCATCCTGCTCTCGGCACTCAACGCCCTCACCCTCAGCCCGGCGCTGGCCGCCCTGCTGCTTCGGCCCCGCGCCCGCAAGGCCGACGGCAGCCCGCGCGAGAACTTTCTCGCGCAGCGCTTCAATGCGCTCATCGACGGCATGCGCCGCCGCTATGCGACCGCCGGCCGCCTGCTCATCAAACTCAGCCCCCTGACCGCCCTCGTCCTCATCGCCCTGACCCTCGCCATCGGAGTCGTCATCCGCCACATCCCCGACGGCTTCCTGCCCGACGAAGACCAAGGCTACCTCTTCAGCTCGCTGCAGATGCCCGTCGGCAGCTCCCTGAAAGTCACCGAAAAAGCCGGCGAAAAGCTCACCGAAGCCCTCTGCCGCCTGCCGGGCATCCAAGGCGTCGTCACCGTCAACGGCTACAACATGATCACCGGCGTGCAGAGCCCCGACAACGCCTTCTGCTTCATCACCCTCAAACCCTGGCAGCAGCGCAACCCCGAGACCGAAAGCGCCGCCGCCGTCACCGCCGCCATCAACCGCCTCGTCCCGCAACTCGACACCGGCGGCATCGGCATGGCCATGCAGCCGCCCGCCATCCCCGGCGTCGGTGCCAGCAACGACATCAGCCTCATGGTCGAAGACCGCGGCGGAAACGGCATCGCCTACCTCCGCGAACAAAGCGACTACTTCATCAGCTGCGCCGAGAAACTCCCCGAAATCGCCCGCGTCAGCAACCTCATGGCGCCCGACTCGCCCCAGTATCAGCTCACGCTCCATCGCGAGAAAGCCCTCACCCAAGGCGTCAGCCTGAGCACCGCCTACAGCACCCTCCAAACGCTGCTGGGCAGCAGCTTCATCAACTACTTCAACCGCTTCGGCTACCAGTACCCCGTCTACATGCAGGCGGAAGACAGCAGCCGCATGAACATCAGCCAGATCAAGGCCTATTACCTCCCCGGGGCCGACAACAGCCGGATACCGCTCGACAGCCTTGTGGACATCACCCGCAGCTACGGGCCCGACTACATCATCCGGCAGAACATGTACAACGCCGCCATGCTCAACGTCGTCGCCGCCCCGGGCTACAGCAGCGGGCAGGCCATGGCCGCGCTCGAAGCCGAATTCGACCGCAGCATGCCCGCCGACATGGGCATGAGCTACACCGGCATGAGCTTTCAGGAAGAGAAAGCCGCCTCGGGCATCGGCCTCGGCGCCGTCTTTGCCCTCTCCGGCGCCTGCGCCTTCCTGCTGCTCGCCTCGCTGTACGAGAGCTGGTCACTGCCGCTGAGCATCGCCCTCTCGGTGCCCGTCGCCATCCTCGGCGCGCTCGGCACCCTGCTGGCCTGCGGGCTGGAGCTCAACCTCTATGCCGAAATCGGCCTGATCATGCTCATCGGCCTTGCCGCCAAGAACGCCATCCTCATCGTTGAGTTCGCCGAAAACCGCCGCCGCGAGGGCATGGATCTGTTGGCCGCAACGCTCGAGGGCGCCCAAATGCGCCTGCGCCCCATCCTCATGACCAGTCTGGCCTTCATCCTCGGCTGCATCCCGCTGGCCACGGCGACCGGAGCCGGAGCGGAGGCGCGGCGCGTGATCGGCCAATGCGTCATCGGCGGCATGAGCGCCGCCACGGCCATCGGCATCTTGTTTGTCCCCTTCGCCTACTACAGCATCGCCCGTCTGCGGAAGCAGACCCCGGCGCAGGACAAGCCCGCAGACGCGTAAGCTCGGATACAATCGATTCTCTTTGTTATACTTGTGCATAAAATCCTGACGCGAATTCTCAGCGTGTTATGCTCGCGGCCGGAGAGTTTATGTGCCTGATGAAACATGCAAAAACGTTAGGAATAGGCCTTGCCGTCGCGGTCTTTTCGGCCGCCCCGCTGCAGGCTCGGGTTTCGGAGCAGGAGCTCGCGAAACAGCGTCTTGCCGCAGAGGGAATCACATCGTCCTCTTATGCGGATGCCTTATTTGTAGCCATACGAGACGGGGATGATCGGCGCCTGGCCTTGCTTCTCGACGCCGGTTGTGACCCGGATATGATGCTTCTGGGCGGATGGATGCCCCTTCACGCAGCTTGCTGCCTCAACAATCCCAGAGCCGTGCGTGCCCTGCTCGATGCCGGAGCCGATTGCGATGCGGAGTTTCTGACTCTCACCCCCTTGCACTATACGGCGATCATGGGCAACGATGTGATAACTCTCATGCTGCTTTCAGCTGACGCCGACCCCGATAAAAAGACGTCTGACGGTTTCACCCCCTTGCATCTGGCCTGTGCAAACGTCGACTCTGAATTGCAGAAGACGGAGGACGATGTTCGGGAGTTTACCGACGCCGTGCTCAACGGACAGAGCGGGCGCATCAGCGTCGTGCAGCATCTGTTGACATACCGTGCGGATCCCAACGCTGCCGATAAGAGTATGATGACCCCGTTGATGGTGGCTGCCCAGGGCGGTCAGACCGAGGTCATAGAGATACTCCGAGTCGGCGGCGCCGATGCGTCCCTTCGCGATGACAAAGGCATGACGGCGCTGCACCATGCTGCCGCCGGCGGATTATACCCGGCGCTGGAGGATTACAGGCGAAACTTCAAAAGGGAAGAGGGGTACGCGGCACTGGGGCGTCTGCTGAGCCGACACCACAGGGATTATCCGAAAGCGGTGCAGTTGTTGCTCAACACCGGTTCCGATATCCATGCTCGGAGCAAGCGCAACTGCACCCCCCTTCACGATGCGGCCATCATGAACAACGTGAACGTGGCTCGCGTTTTAATTAATCACGGAGCCGACGTCAATGCAGAGAGCGATCCGGGTGCGCCGATTCACTTGGCTGTGTTATTGAATCACACGGAGATGGTCGATGTGCTGCTTGCGGCGGGGGCGGATCTGACCGTCGAGGATGACGAAGGACGCACCCCGCTCGAAATCGCCGAACAGGAAGGCTACCAAGTGATAGCCGCCAAGCTTCGCGCGGCGGGCGCATGAGCACCGCCGCTGCCGGAACGCGCCCGCGCGGCATCCCCCGCTCGCGTCGGGCGCGTCCTCACTCGGGGTGACGAAGACGCGCGGCATCGAACACCGGGGTGACGAACGCCGAGGTGACGAACACGCGAGGTGACATGCACCGGGGCTTCACACACTCGGGGCGTCAAACGCCGAGGTCTCAGGCATCGGGCGGCGTCATCAGGCGGATCATCTTGTGCGCCTTATCCCCGGCGGCCAGCCATGCGGCCGTGTTGCCGTTCTTGTCGCGGAGCTGCAGGTCGGCGCCGTGCGCCATCAGCAGAGCGGCCGTCTTGCGGTGCCCGGTGAGCGAAGCGTGCATGAGCGGCGTGCGCCCGTTGTGGTCCTGCGCGTCCACCGCCGCGCCTCGCGAGAGAAGCATCCCGACGAGCAGGCGGCGCCCCTTGCGCGCGGCGTGGTGCAGCGGCGTACAGCCGAAGCGGTCAGCCTGCTGCAAGTCCGCCCCGCGGCCGAGCAGCATCTCCGCGACGGGCCACTGCCCCTTGGCAGCCGCGTGGTGCAGCGGCGTGCGACCCCGTTGGTCGCGGGCGTTCAGATCCGCCCCGGCAGCCAGCAACTTCTCGGCCAGATCCAGCTGCCCCTTCCGACAAGCGTAGTGCAGCACCGTACGCCCCTGAACATCCGTCGCCAAGGGATCGGCTCCGCGGCTGAGCAACATCCAGCATAGAGCCGGCGAGCCGCTGCAGGCATACATCAGCGCCGTCTTGCCGCTGAGCGTGCGCGCATTGACATCCGCGCCCAGATCGATCAGGCGTGCGGCGAAGTCGAGGTTGCCGCGGCGGCAGGCGTACATCAGCGGCGTCTTGCCCTTCGGGCCCGAGCCGTGCACCGAGTCGCCCCGGTTGAGCATATCGGCGGCCTGTCCCCAAGCGCCGATCTTGCAGGCTTTGATCAGTGATTTCGCTTTTTTCATATCCGTGTCTCTCAGGGTTGTGCTTGTGAGCTGTTTCGCGAAGGGTCGGCACTTGCTGCCGCCACCCTGTCATGATACCACGGAGCCCGGCCGGAGTCGACAAGAAAACGCCGCGCGGCGAAAGAAAAAGCCGCCCCCTCCCGGGAGCGGCAAAGCAATCGCATGTGATGAACGGCGTCCGTGGCAGAGTCGATAGGCAACGAATCGGATGGTTAATAATCAGTCAATCGGCAAACATCCGCTGACTCAGACACGACCGCAACGAGCGCATCGACCGTCGCCTGCCTGAGCGGCAGACAGGGCAGTCGGCTCGAGAGTCCCGACATGGTGAGAGATCTCACGGTCTGCCGACAGGCGGCAAACCGAATCATTCCCATTTACCCCGCGCGAAAGTGCTCGCTCGGGATCCGTGTATCCTGACGCCGGCGAAAGCGCGGGCGCACTCTTTTTCTTCAACATAGCTCTTGTCATTACGTGATATGAAGCAGGCCGAACCGCTGCAAAGCCCCCGATCTGATGCCGAACGGGGCAGCGGTTTGCCTGAAAAGGGTATATCACCCGAAATTTGAAACGTCCAGAAAAATGCTCGAAAAAAAATAAGATGAAATGGCCGATTTTGCGCCGCCGATGCGCACTGTATTAAATTGAAACAAAGCGTATAAGAAAAATCGTGCAGCGGATGGGCACGAATTGTTCAGGCGGGTGCTCGGAGGAGCGTGAACGCTGACTCTTGCCCCGTGTGGGGCGGTTTAATTTTATCACGCCGACTCCGCGCGGACAGGGCTCGGCGAGGGAGGATGAGGGGAGAGACGGAAGCGCCCGCTCGCCGCAAAAAACAGCTCCGGTCGCGCGCGGAGGGGCGCGCGACCGGGGAGATCGAAAGAGCTGAGTTGCATCGAGCCGGGGAAGAGCCGCGAAGAATTCGCGCTCCTCCTGCGCCCGATGGGGCTTTAGGCCGTCGCAATGGCTTCGAAAGCTTGGCGGAGATCAGCGATGATGTCTTCCGCATCTTCGATACCCACCGAGAAGCGGATGAGATCGGGCTTCACGCCGGCCTCGATGAGCTGCTCGTCGGAGAGCTGGCGGTGCGTGTGGCTGGCAGGATGCAGCACGCAGGTGCGCGCATCGGCCACGTGCGTCACAATGGCCGCCAGCTTCAGGCTGTCGATGAATTTAATCGCGCGCTCGCGACCGCCCTTGATGCCGAAGGTCACCACGCCGCAGCTGCGGCCGCCGTCAAACTGGCGCTGAGCCAGCTCGTAGGCCGGATTGCCGGGAAGCCCCGGGTAATGGATCCAAGCCACTTCCGGCTGCGTCGTGAGGAACTCCGCCACCTTCTGCGCGTTTTCGCAGTGGCGGGGCACACGCAGGTGCAGCGTCTCCAGCCCCAGATTGAGCAGGAAGGCGTTGAAGGGCGACGGAATGCTGCCCAAATCGCGCATCAGCTGCGCCGTGCACTTCGTGATGTAGGCCCCCTCGCCGAAAGCCTCGGCGTAGACGAGACCGTGGTAGGACTCGTCGGGCGTCGTCAGCCCCGGGAAGCGGTCGCGATGCGCCATCCAATCAAACTTGCCGCTGTCGACAATCACGCCGCCGACCTGCGTGGCATGGCCGTCCATGTACTTCGTCGTCGAGTGAATCACGATATCGGCCCCGTGCTCGAAGGGGCGGCAGTTGATGGGGGTGGCGAAGGTGTTGTCCACAATCAGCGGCACGCCGTGCGCGTGAGCAAGGCGGGCCATCTTCGCGATATCGAGCACCTGCAGCGAGGGGTTCGAGATGGTCTCGCCGAACACGCACTTCGTGTTCGGGCGAAAAGCCTTCTCAAGCTCCTCATCGGACGCATCCTGATCGACGAAGGTTACCTCGATGCCCAGCTTCTTGAAGGTTACGGCAAAGAGATTGTAGGTGCCGCCGTAGATGGCCGACGTCGAGATAAAGTGATCGCCCGCCTCGCAGATGTTGAAGACGGAGTAGAATGAGGCCGCCTGCCCCGAGGACGTGAGCATGGCCCCCACGCCACCCTCGAGCTCGGCGATCTTCTTGGCGACGCACTCGTTGGTGGGGTTCTGAAGCCGGGTGTAGAAGAAGCCGGAATCTTTCAGATCGAAGAGGCGAGCCATCTGCTCGCTCGTCTCGTAGCGGAAGGTGGTCGACTGGTAAATGGGCAGGACACGCGGCTCGCCCTTGCCGGGAGTCCAGCCGCTCTGAACGCAAATCGTGTCGGTTTTCATGTGTGCCGCCATTGTAGCAGCTTGGCCCCGCGCTGGCAAGCTGTATATCGGCGCTGACACTCGAGCTGCCGGATGTACGCAAACCCGCGGTGGCCCGGCCGCGAGACGCGTTTTTTGCTCTGCGGTGAGGTCGCCGTGCCGCCGCAGCCGCTGCCCTGAGAGTGGGCGAGGGTGCAGGGGATGCAGAGGGTCGTTCAGGAAGTGCAGGGGGGTGTTCGGAGGGTATTCGGAGGGCGCAGAGAGGTGTTCGGAGAGCGCAGAGAGGCGTTCGGAGGGCGTCGGCAGGCGGCGGCGCGACGACGACAAGGCGCCTGCGGGCGCCGGCTCCGCGCATGCGGGACGGGCTTGCAGGATGCGCGGCGCCCCGCCGACAAAACCGCATGTTTGCTCTTGAGACCCACCCGAAAATCTGCTACCCTGCCTGCGGGCACCTCGGATGTGCCCGATGTAAACTAACCGAATCATCGACCATGAAAGCGAACAAATGGATGACTCCCCTTCTCGCTCTTGCTCTGCTGAGCCTCGCGAGCTGCGGCGAAAAAGCTGACGAACAAAAAGCGGCTGACGCCACCCCCGCTGCCGAGCCCAAGCCTGCGGAAGAGGCTACTCCCGCTGCCGAGCCCAAGCCCGCCGAAGAAGCCACCCCCGCCGAAGAAATCAAAGATGCTGAAGAGCCGACGCCCGCCGCAGACGATAACGCGGCCGTCATTTTGCCTGACCTGACGGAAGAGGTGCAGCTCGAGGCGACGGAGACCGTATCGGATGAGACCGATCCCGCTCCCGAGGACGACCTGCTTGTTCCGGATGTCGACGTAGATAGCGAGCTGGAGAGCCTGGAGAGCGAGTTCAACAGCGCCCTCGACGCTCCCGACCTGCTCTGAGACCCTCCACTCGGCCGCTCACCCCCGCAGAGGGGGGAGCGCCACGACGCTTCCGATACTCGCCCCCGAGCAACGGAGCCGCTCCTCCCCCTCCTCTTTGCGGGCGGACGGCTCCTTGGTTCGGCGGGAGAGTTTCTTTTCCGAGGGGGGCTAAAAATCTTCATTCGAACACAACAGAACTAAGGTATAAGGAGAGCGTATGAACAATTCAGCATCACATTCGACACCATCCCCCTCCGCCCCCTCATCCGCCGAAGCTGCGTCCGGCACCGACCCCATGGCGCTCTGCCGCGCCGCCGCCGCACGGGGAGAGGCTGAGGCTCAGTTCAAGCTGGCTGAAGCCTTCAGAACCGGTCGCGGAGAAGAGCGCTCCATCACCCAAGCCGTCACTTGGTATCGCCGCGCCGCCGAGCAGGGGCACGCCCGTGCTCAGCTCACCCTCGGCCACTGCTGCCACTTCGGCAAGGGTACCGAGCCGTCAGACGCCGAGGCCGCCCGCCTGTACCGCGCCGCCGCCGAGCAGGGACTGGCCGAGGCGCAGCACAGTTATGCCGTCTGCTGCCTCAACGGCCGCGGGGTGAAGCCCTCTCTGCAGGAAGCGCTCAAGTGGTACCGCGCCGCTGCTGAACAGGGAAATGCCCCCTCGCAGTACATCCTCGGGCTCTGTTGTGAAGAGGGCAGGGGGATGCCTGAGCCGAAGCCCGCCGAGGCCTTCAAGTGGTACCGCGCCGCTGCCGAGCAGGGAAACGCGAAGGCTCAGTATGCGCTGGCTCTCTGTTATGCCGAGGGCGTCGGTACCGAGGCTTCGCCCGAGGAGGCTTTCCGCTGGTATGAGGCCGCTGCCGAGCAGGGCATGCCGGAGGCGCAGTTCAATCTGTCCTGCTGCTATGCGAAGGGCGAAGGCGTCGAGGCGTCGCAGGAGGAGGCCGTCGCTTGGTGCCGCGCTGCCGCCGAGCAGGGCATGCCGGAGGCGCAGTTCAATCTGTCCTGCTGCTACGCCAAGGGCATCGGCGTCGAGGAGTCGCAGGAGGAGGCCCTTGAATGGTGCCGCGCCGCCGCTGAGCAGGGCTTGGCTGATGCGCAGTTTTGGCTTGGTTGTTATTACGATGAACAAAAAGGCCTCAAGGCCGTGGCCGAGGCCCTGAAATGGCACCGCGCGGCGGCGCGGCAGGGCCATGCGGAGGCCCGCAGCCGCCTTGTGGTTGAGGGCTGGTGAGCGGCCGCCGAGCCGGTCGGCGCCGGGTTGCGATGTGATTGCCGCGATGGAAGCGGCTTCCGCGCGTCGACGTTTGCGTTTCCTTTCGTCCGGTGCGGGTTGCTTGCCCGCTGCTCTTGATACAAGGAGCCCACCACCCGCATGAGGGTGGTGGGCTCCTTCTTCAGACGCTTAGTTGATGCTTTTTACCCGGGCGAGATCCGAGAGAAATGCTCTGCCTGTCTGCGTGCCGGCAGATGGCGTTCAGGCGAGGGGCCGTGTCGGCTATCTCTACTCACCGCAGCAGCGGCTTTGAATGTAGGCTGCGATGTCTTGCGGCAGGTAGGGGATGACTTGGATGTGGGGGCCGTTTGACGCCGGCGCGGCGTTGTCCCTCAGATAGAGGTTGCAGAGCCCGTCGCCCATCGTTTTGAGGGTCAGGTCTGACATCTCGTCGTAGCGCAGCGAGGAGCGCTCGAGCTGTTGCGGTGTTTTCGGCTTGTCCGTTCCGCCGTCGAGGCTGATCAGGCGCTTGTCGGTGACGACGTAGAGCCTGCGGCTGAGGATGTGGCGGATGAGGTGGGGGTAGAGGAGGAAGGCGACGGCGAAGAGAAGGGCGAAGCCCGTGACGAAGGGTTTGCGGATCAGGGAGCAGACTTCGGCGAGCCCGTCGCCGAGCGAGGAGGACGGGGCGAGAAGGTGGGCGGCCGCGACGGCGAGGGCGAGCAGCAGCGCCGTTAGGGTGAAGGCTGTCGCCTTGGCTGCGGGCAGGGTGGTGCGCCCGGGCCGGCCTTGCCAGATGAGCTGTTCGTCGTCCGGGAGGGGTATGGGGGTGGTCATGGTCGGGGAGATGTTATGCGTCGCGCGGATGCCATCGGCTGGCGGCGGAGGGAGCGGAGGGGGTGAGAGTCGCGGGTGACCTGCCTTCCGTCTTTCCCTGTCTCAGTTTAGATGAGGGCGGGTGAAAAGGCAAGGAGAATCAGCGGGACGCCGTTATTTTGCGGTGTATGTTTGAGCCTCGTTAGCTCTTGCCCACGCAAAGGCCCCGGCAGATGGGCTGCGGGGGCCGATGAGGGTGTGTCCGCTGTTCTGAGTCGAGGAGGGAAGCTTCGGGCTCGCCGCGAGGCGCGGGCTCACATGTTGACCTGATAGAGCGGTTTGTTGTTGTGAGCGGGGTCGAGAATGGCGAAGGCCTCGCGGTGAATCGAAGGATCGCTGCGGAAAATGAGTCGTCCGGCACACTGGCGCTCCAGCTCCATGAGCAGCTTCGCGTCCTCATTCTTGAAGCGCGAGAGCACGTCGCTGTTGACCACCACCAGCATGTCGCCCACCGTATCGCGGTAGCGCATAATCGTCGCCTTGAGCTGGCGCTGAATCTCCACGCTCATCGTCATCACGCTCTTGATGCGGCCGCGCCCGTGGCAGTAGGGGCAGTGATCGTTCACGTAGTCGAGCAGCGACTCATTGATGCGCTGGCGCGTCATCTCCATCAGGCCGATGGGCGTGATCTGCATCACCTGCGTCTTGGCCTTATCGCGCTTGAGCGCCTCCTTCATCGCCTTGTAGACCGCCAGCTGATCCTTGCGGTGGCGCATGTCGATGAAGTCAACCACCACCAAGCCGCCTATATTGCGCAGGCGCAGCTGGCGGGCAATCTCGCGGGCCGACTCCAGGTTGGTCTCCAGAATCGTCTTGTCGAGGTCCTTGTTGCCCTTGTTGCGCCCCGTATTGATATCAATCGCAATGAGCGCCTCCGTCTCGTCGATCACGAGGTAGCCGCCGCAGGGCAGCAGCACCTGGCGCTGGAAGGCCTCGTTAATCTGCCGCTCGATTCCCAGCTCTTCAAAAATGGGCTGGCGGCAGGGGTAGTGCATGATGTGGCGCTTCGAGCGGCGGGAAATCTTGCCGGCAATCTCCTGCATGCGCTGCGTCACCTCCAGACTGTCACAGACGATGTTGTCGACATTGTCCGTCAGGAAGTCGCGCGCCGTGCGCTCAATGAGATCGGGCTCGCGGTAAACGCACAGAGGCGCATCGTTGGCCGCGAACTTCTCCTCCACCTCGCGCCACTGCGTCAGCAACATCGCCAGATCGCGCACAAAGTGGCGGAAGCGCTGCCCCTGCGCCACCGTGCGCATGATGATGCCCATGCCCTCGGGCACATTGAGCTTCTGCACAATCTGCCGCAGGCGCTGGCGCTCCTTCGGGTCGTCGATCTTGCGCGAGATGCCGAACTGATCGGTGAAGGGCATCAGCACGATGTAGCGGCCCGCCAGCGAAATATTCGTCGTCACGCGCGGACCTTTCGAGCTGATGGGCCCCTTGGTCACCTGCACCATAATCTCGGAGCCGATGGGGTAAATATCCGGAATATCCTTGCTTGTAATCTTCTTCTGCTGCTTGCGCGGGCGCCCCTCCTTCTGAATCTCCTCGAGGGAGGAATCCAGCGCCAGAGGCAGGGCATCCCAGAAATGCAGAAAGGCGTTTTTCTCATAGCCGATGTCGACGAACATGGCCTTGAGACCCGGCTCAATGTTTTTGACGCGGCCCTTGAAAATGCCGCCCACGATGTTGTCTTCTCCTTCGCGCTCGATGCTGTACTCCTCCAGCACGCCCTCCTCAAGCAGGGCAACGCGGCGTTCCAGCTTCTCGGCGTTGATGACAATCGTCGTGCCTTCCTTCGGGTTGCATTGGCCGAACCCGAAGAAGCGTTTGACTGAATTGACCATTTTTGAAAGTAATGACAAAGTGTATGGTTAGGGGTTGAGGTTTGCCCGAGCGATGCTCGCCGACTCATCGGCACCGAGGGGGTGCGGGCACGGCGTCTCCGCACTTCCGCCCGCCCCGCCGTCGCCCTGCCGAGTTGCGGCAGGCAGAGACGATGCCGAGGCGCAGCGCCTATCGGTGCAGGCCGTGCGGCAGGATGCCCGCCGCAGCGGCGTCAGAGCAGGGTGAGTATCAGTTTTCGTCTTCGAAAATCCGGCTGTTCTCCTGAATGAACTTACCGGTGCCCTCTGCAACCGCGCTGAGCGGATCATCGGCGATGGTGATGGGCAGGCCTGTCTGTTCGTGCAGCAGATCGCCCAGACCGCGCAGCAGAGCGCCGCCGCCGGCCACCATGATACCGCGATCGTAGAGGTCGCTTGCCAGCTCCGGCGGGCAGTGATCCAGAGTCTGGCGAATGGCATTGACGATGATGTCCAACTTATCCTGCAGCGCCTCGCGAATCTCCTCCGAGCGCACCACGACCGTCTTGGGCAGACCGGTGCCGCGGTCGCGGCCCTTGACCTCCATCTGCAGCTCCTGTTGGAGCGGGTGGGCCGAGCCCACACTGATCTTGATGTCCTCAGCGGTGCGCGGACCGATGAGCAGGTTGTGCGCCGCCAGCATGTGGCGGCAGATGGTATCGTCGAGAGCATCGCCGCCGCACTTCTCGGACTGGCTGTAGACGATGCCCGACAAAGAGATGATGGCCACCTCGGTCGTGCCGCCGCCGATATCGACAATCATGCTGCCGATGGGTTCCGAGACGGGAAGACCGACGCCGATGGCCGCAGCCATGGGCTCTTCAATGAGCTGCACCTTGCTGGCTCCGGCCTCGTAGGCCGAGTCGATGATGGCGCGGCGCTCCACCTCGGTGATGCCCGAGGGGTGCGCGATGAGAATGCGCGGGCGGCGCAGGCTGCGGCGGTTGCAGGCCTTGCGGATGAAGTAGCTGAGCATCTCCTGCGCGACGTCGAAGTCGGCGATCACGCCCTCCTTGAGCGGGCGGATGGCGACGACCGAGCCGGGCGTGCGCCCGAGCATGCGCTTGGCCTCTTCGCCGACGGCCTTGACTTTGTCGCCCTTCATGGCGACGACGGACGGCTCGCGCAGCACAATACCCTGATCCTTCACGTAGACCAGTGTATTAGCCGTACCGAGATCGATCCCGATGTCATACGAGAACATCCCGATGAGCTTTTTGAAAAAAACGAACATTGACGAAAGTTTGTTGTTGGATGAAACGGATGGCGATGGCGGGTTCGTGCAAGCTGAGCTACCGGCGGGTTCTCCTTTTCAGGGGATGAACCCATGTTGCCCGATGCAGACAGCTCTCGCGTGCGTGCATACGTAACACTTACCCGCGGGAGATTGTATGCAGCGCATCTTGACCTGTCAAGAAAAATGTGCTCCCATGACGGTCCGCAGCGCAGGCCTTTCACGGCCTGCCGCAAGCCCTGAGATAAGCCGATGCGCGTGCCCAGAGAAAGAGCTTGCCAAGACTGCCGGCCTCGGGTAGAATAGCCTCACCATGAACAGACTCTCTGGTAAAATCGCTGTAGTGACGGGTGCCGGTCGCGGTATCGGTCAGGCCGTTGCCCACCGCTTTGCGGCCGAGGGCGCCAAGGTGGTGCTCATTTCGCGCAACCCTGCTTCCTGCGGCGGTGCCGCTGATGCGATCAACGCCGAGTTCCCCGGCAGCTGCAAAGCTTTCCCCTGCGACGTCTCGGATGCGGCGGCCGTCGAGGCCTGCGTCAAAGAGATTCTCGCCGAGTATCCGACGGTGGATATCCTCGTCAATAACGCCGGCATCACGAAGGACGGCCTGCTGATGCGCATGAAGGAGGCCGATTGGGATGCCGTGATCTCCACGAACCTCAAGAGCGTTTACCTCTTCGTCAAGGCCTTCCAGCGCACACTCATGCGCAGCTCCGCCGGCCGCATCATCAACATGAGCTCCATCGTGGGCATCACCGGCAATGCCGGGCAGGCCAACTACGCCGCCTCGAAGGCGGGCGTCATCGGCTTCACCAAGGCCGTGGCTCAGGAGCTCGCCAGCCGCAAGGTGACCTGCAATGCGATTGCCCCCGGTTTCATCGCGACGGAGATGACGGACGCGATTCCCGAGAAAGCCCGCGAGGCTCTGCTGGCTCGCATCCCGCTGGCCGACATGGGCAAGCCCGAAGACATCGCCAACTGCGCCCTCTTCCTCGCCTCGGACGAAGCCCGCTACATCACCGGCCAGGTGCTCGTCTGCGACGGCGGCATGACGATGTAAGCCAAAGACCCCGCGCGGACGCTCTTGCTGCGGCGCGCTAGTCTCCCTTTTCGAGGGCGGCGGAGCTCGGCTCCGCCGCCCTCGCGGCGTTTTCCCGCCTGCGGCGGCGCGGCCGGCGCGGACGGCGGCGGGGCAACTGCGTCAGCGCGCGGGGTCTCGGGCATTTTATCCTTGAAGAATCCGCCGCGCATGTCATCATAGAGATCATGCAAAACGCATTCATCTCTCTGTTGACCGTAGCCGCCATCGTCGCTCCCGCCTGCGGAGCCGAGTGGCTGACCGACCTCGAAGCCGCCAAGAAACAGGCCGCGGCCGAGAACAAAGCCATCCTCGTCGACTTCACCGGCTCGGACTGGTGCGGCTACTGCATCCGCCTCAAGAAAAACATCTTCGACAAACCCGAGTTCGCCGACTACGCCAAGGACAAGTTCGTGCTGCTGGAGGTCGACGTGCCCCGCAACCCCCAATTTGACCGCGCCCTCCTCGCTCGCAACAGAGAACTCTGCAAGCGCTACAAGGTGGGAGGCTACCCCACCATCATGGTGTTGACGTCCGAAGGCGAGGTGGCCGGCGGCTTTGTGGGCGGACTGACCGACATGAGCGAAGTGCAGGCCATCCTGAACCGAGGCTATGACAACGCGAAGGCGCTCACCGCAGCGCAGCAACTCAGCGGAGACGAGCGCCTGAAGGCCCTCTTCAACTGCTACGTGGCGATTCCCTCCGTGCTGCGCGACGCCTCGAACCTGCTCGCCGTGGTGGAGAAAGAAGACGTCAACGGTGTCTCCGGCCTGCGCGAAATGCGTGCCGCTGAAGAGCAGATGGACGACTTCCGCCGCCGGGTAGCCGAGGTCGGCAACGACAGGCAGAAAGTGCTCGAGCTCGTCTGTCGGCTCGCGGACGAAGCGCTGGCACCCAACAAACCGACGATGGTGGAGCTCAAGTTCAGCCTCCAGCTCGCCTCGGCAAAGACCTATGACGACCTCGAGGCTGCCCGCAAGACCCTGCTTGAGCTTGCGGAGCTTTGCCCCGAGAGAGCGCCCGAGATTCAGGAGTTCATCGAGACGGAGTACCGAGATCGCGACGCGATGCTCCGCAAAATCGCCGAAATGAACGGCGAGAACTAAAGGCGAGTCGCCGAAGACAAGGCGCAGAGCCGAATCGCAGAGAAGGGGGGTGCAGCATGCAGCTGCGCCCCCTTTTTTCTCGGAGAGGGGAAGAGGGGAGGGGCGGGAGTCGCTGCGTTCTCCCTGAGGCCAAAGCACGAAAAAACCGGCTGCCTGTCGGCAGCCGGTCGGGAGAAAAGGCGAAAGGAGCGCGGAGTTTTACTCCGTCGGCTTCATCTGCCGCTGCATGAACTCGCGCTGCTTCTTGATCTTCTCCAGCAGAGCTGCGGGATCGGCAGAGATGCGAGCCTTCAAGGCCTCGATATCAGCCTTCTGATCGGGCAGGAGAGCCGCGAGCTCGTCGAGCGTCTGCTTGGCCTTCTCGAGATCCTGCTCGTTCTCGGACGTGAGCATGCGCAGCTCGAAGAGCGAGTTGAGCATGATGGGCTTGTTGGCCGGCAGAACCTCGGGCATCAGAGCCTCAAGCGTCGCGAGAACCTTCTTCATATCATTGCCGGCGGCAATGAGCTTGGCCTCGATCTCCGCCAGCTGCTTCTCGGCCTCAACCTCAGCCTTCAGACCGCTGAGGTCGTTCGGATCATTCGCCACAATCTTGCCGCGCAGCGACTTGGCGGACTCCTTGACGCTGTCGGGCAGCGCCTCGTAGCAAGCCGCCAGCGCCTTAGTCTTCTCATCGCCCGTCAGCTTCTCCGCGGCAGCCAGAGCCGCAACATTCTCCAGCGCGGGATCGAGCGCCGCCTGCACCGCATTGAGATCGGGCTTGCCGCCGACGAAACCGCCCGCTACCTCACCCTGCGGGGTGAGCACCAGAATGGTCGGGAAGCCGCTCACGTTGAAATCGCTGCAGAGCTGCCGGTTCTTCTTGAGGAGCTCGCGGTCGAACTTCGGGTTGTTCGGCACATCGATCTCCAGCAGCACGAACTTGTCCTTCGCGTAGTCGGCGAACTCCGGCTTGTCAAAGACATTCTTCTTGAGGCGGATGCAGTAGCCGCACCAGTCCGAGCCGGTGAAGTCAACGAGAATGGCCTTGTTCTCGGCAGCGGCCTGCTTCTTGGCGGCCTCGAGGTCGGTCAGCCACTCGGCGGCAAAAGCCGGCGCGACAATCGCTGCCAGCGACATCATGGAAAAGAGCATCTTGTGCATGGCCTCATTCTGACACAGTTGCGCCGCACTGCAAGCAAAAAATGCAAATCCCTGCCTCTGCTGACGCAAACAGGTGGGGCGCTATCCGGGCAGGTCGCGTGCCGCCTTGCATTGCTCACCTTGCATTGCCCGTCTTGCATTGCCTGCCGCGGACGGAACTGCCGCAGCCGGAGCCGCCGCAAGGTCGGGAGCCGCCGCAAGGTCGGGGCTCGGCAGGCGTGCGCGGGCCTCAGGGCTGCGGCGGCCTTGCGTTGCCGCGCAGGCGCCGCTGCGTGCGCACCTGACGGAGCAGCTCCTCGGGATCGGCAAACTTGCTCTCCAGCCGGCGGCGGATACTCTCGGCGTAAGGCGGCTTGCAGGAGAGAATCTCCAGCATCGTCCGCCGCGCCGCCTCGAGCTCATCGAGCGAATCGGCCGCCTTGATTTGCAGCGGGTAGAGCAAATTGAGCAGCGCGAGGCGGTTGGCGGGGCGAGCCGAAGGCAGGAGCGCCTCAAGATAATCGCGCGCCGCGGCGGGGTCATCCTCCAGCGTCTCGAGTCGGCCGTTGATCTCATCCATCTGTTGCTCATTGAGCACCCGGTCGCGCAGGCCGTAGACATCCTGCGGGTCAGAGCGCATGATCTCGGCACGCAAACCCTTCGCGCAGATGCGCAGCCGCTCATGCATCGCCCGGTAGCAGCTCATCAGAGCATCGCGCCTCGCCTCGCCCTCCAGCTGCCGCGCCGCCTCAATCGCGCGGGCATTCGCGAGCGCGGGCTCCAACTCCTCACGCACCGCCGCGAGATCCGGCCGATAACCCAGAAAACCGCCCGCCACATCGCCGTGCGGCGTCACCACCAGCATCGTCGGGAAACTGCGAATGCCGAAAGCGCGGCAGAGCGCCTCGTTGGCTGCGCGCAACTTCGGATCAAACTTGGAGTTATTGGGCAGATCGACCTCCAGCAACACAAAGCGATCGCGGGCGTAAGCCTCAAAATCCGGCTTATCGAGCACCCCGCAGCGCAGCTGAATGCAAAAGCTGCACCAGTCGGAGCCCGTGAAATCGATGAGCACCATCTTATCTTCGGCGGCGGCCCGCTCACAGGCCGCCTCATAATCCGTCATCCATTCCGCAGCCGTCGCCGGAGCTTGAACAACAACCGGCGCAGCCGCAGCCATCATCAACTTGTGCATGCCCCATTCCGGCACAAGCAGCAAGACCTCTGCAAGCGAAAAATGCGCGGCTCTTGTCAGCTCGGCCGCAACCGTGTCGCCAACATGGCCGTCCGCCTCAGCCGTGTCCCCGGCCGTCCGCCGTGTCGCCGACTTCGTCGCCCGCCTCAGTCGGGGCGCCCTCAGCGTTCGCGCTCCTGCCGGAGCACCTCGAGCAGCAACTCGGGGTCGGCAAAACATTCGCGAATCATACTCTCGATCTTCTCGCGATACTCCGGCTTGAGCTCCGCGAGGCGAAGCAGCGTCCGCCGCGCCGCCTCGAGGTCATCGAGCGTCTCAGCCGTCATCATTTGCAGATTAAACTTTGCATCGAGCAGCACGGGCAAATTCTGCGGCATACTCTGAGCAATCATCTCATCGAGCTTGCGGAGCACCTCCGCCGGGCATTCCCCGCTCTCCTCAATCCTCCGGCGGAAGTCATCGAGCTGCTGCTCGGCCGCCAGCTCGGCATGCAGCTCGCGGAGAGCCTCCGAATCACTGTGCGCAAGCCGGAGAATCTCACTGCGAAGCCCGCGCGCCGCCCCTCGCAGGCGCGAAGGCAGCGACTTGTAAATACGCACCAACTCCTCGGCCTGTTGATCCGCGGGCAGATCGTAAATCCGCTCCATGCGCCGCGCATTCTCAAGCCCGGGCGCCAGCGCATGCATCACCGCATCCGGGCCCGGCCTGCCCCCGATAAAGCCGCCGGCCGTATGCCCCTTGCAGCTCAGCACCAGCACGGTCGGAAAAGCCGTAATGCCGTAACTGTCGCAGAGCTGCTGATTGCGCTCCTTGAGCGCGGGGTCAAAACCCTCCTTTTCGGGCAGATCAATCTCCAGCAGCACGTAATTCCGGCTCGCGTACTCCTCAAAAGCCTCCGTCTCAAAAACACGCTTTCGAAGCTTCATGCAGTAGGCGCACCAGTCCGACCCCGTGAAGCTCACCAGAATCGCCTTGTGCTCAGCCGTCGCCCTCTGCTTGGCCTCCTCGGGATCCGTCAGCCACTCCGCCGCCTGAACCGACAGCGCCAGGGCAGCAAAGCCGAAGAGAGAGAGTGCGGTCTTGTGCATGCGCGTATTCTGCCACAGATCAGTCAACCCGCAAGCCAAAAGTGCGTGTGCATCCGTGCATGACGCGATAGGCGCCGCGGCACCGCCCGCCGCTGCCTCAGCACCGCGGCACCGCCGCCAGCAGCTCCTGCGTATACGCCTCGCGCGGGTGCAAATACACCTCATCAGCCGAGCCGCACTCCACCATGCGCCCGCGCCGCATCACCGCGATACGATCAGCCACATAGTGCACCACCGCCAAATCGTGCGAAATAAAAATCATCGTAATCCCCATCTGCCGCACCAAACCCGTGAGCAAATTGAGAATCTGGCTCTGAATCGAAACATCCAACGCCGACACCGGCTCATCCGCCAGCAGCAAAGCCGGCTTCGGCGCAATCGCGCGGGCAATCGCCACGCGCTGCCGCTGCCCGCCCGAAAACTCATGCGGATAGCGGTGCATATGCTCCGGCGCCAAGCCCACGCGCTCCATCAACGCAGCCACCGCCTCCTCGCGCTGCGAACGCGGCAGCGGCGCCCGGCGAGACAGCGCCTCAGCCAGCGTCGAAAAAATACTCAGACGCGGATTCAGCGACGCGTACGGATCCTGAAACACCATCTGAAAATCCAGCCGGCGCCGCCTCACCTCAGCCGCCGGCAGCGCCGACAGCTCAACCCCCTCCAGCAAAATGCGCCCCGACGTCAGCGGCTGCAACTGCATAATCGCCCGCGACAGCGTCGACTTGCCGCAGCCCGACTCACCCACCAACCCCAGCACCTCCCCGCGCTCCAAGCTCAGGCACACATCATCCACCGCGCGCAGCACCTCACCCGTGCGCCCCCAAGTCGAGCGCACCGGGTAATGCACACACACATGATCGAGCTCCAGAAAAGCCATATCAGCACATCCTCCGCCCCTCAACAACAGCGAGCCGACCTCTCCGCCACCGACAAACACCCGTCACCGCCCAAGCCCTCAGCGATCCAGCGCATAGCGAGCCGCCGCCACCGCCATGAAAACCGCCGTCTCCACCCGCAGAATAATCGGCCCCAGCGACACCGGCGCATAGCCCGCCGCCGCGCCCGCCTCATACTCCGCCGGGCTGAAATCACCCTCCGGCCCAATCAGCAGCGTACAGGCGGACGCCCCGTCCGCGCGCGCCGCCTCCAGCAGCTCGCGCAGCGGTCGCGCCTGCGGCAGAATCGCGCACTGCAAACGCAGACCGGGCACATCCCCTCGCTGCAAAAAACGATCATAGGGCTGCGGCAGCTCCACCTGCGGCACGCGATTCACCCCGCACTGCTTGCAAGCCTCCAGCGCCGTGCGCTGCCACTTCAGCTGCTTGGCCTGCGCCTCGCGCGCATCGAGGCGCACAATCGTGCGCTGCGTCAGCAGCGGAACAACGCGAGACACGCCCAGCTCCACCGCCTTCTGCACCACCAAATCCATATGCGCCCCCTTCGGCACCGCCAGCGCCAGAACAATCTCCGCCACCGGCGGCAGCGGCGCGAGCAACTCCTCAACCTCCACCCGCATCGACGCCCCGGAAACCGCCGCCACGCGCACCCGCGCCGCCTGCCCCTCCCCGTCGAAAAGCTCGCAAACATCACCCGGGCGCAAACGCATCACGCGCAGCGCATGGTGAGCCTCCTCGCCCTCCAGCAGCAGAGAATCAGCCGACCAATCGGCCCCCGGCAGACAACAGCGGTGCATCGCGCCTCCCCCTCCTCACTTCAGATACTTCGCCGCGCGCTTCAGGAACTCCTGCACCTCGGGCTGATTAGACTCCTTGAGCGTCTTGCCGAACTCCTCGAGCGCCTTCTTCTGCTTCGAGTCCAGATTCGTCGGCGTCTCCACCGTCACCTCAACCATCAGATCACCGCGACCCGACCCCTTCAGCGACGGCATACCCTGGCCGCGCACGCGGAAAATCGTCCCGCTCGTCGTACCTGCCGGCAACTTCAACTTCGCCGCCCCGTCCAGCGTCGGCACCTTCAGCACACAGCCCGTCGCCGCATCCATGAAAGACACCGGCATCGCGCAGCTCAGATCCGACTTCTCGCGAGTAAAAATCTCATGCGGCTTCACCTCGATGAAAACATAGAGATCACCCGTCTCACCGCCGCGCAGCCCTGCATCGCCATTGCCGCTCGAGCGCAACTTCGTCCCCGTATCGACACCGGCCGGCACATGCAGCGTAATCTGCACATCCTTGTGCACGCGACCCTCACCGCGGCACTTCGGGCAAGGATTGCTGATCGTCTGCCCCGCGCCGCGGCAAGTCGGGCACGTACTCTGCTGCACGAAAAACCCCGACTGGCGCGTCACCACACCCGTCCCTTGGCAAGTCGGGCAAGTCTTGAACCCGGCAGACCCGTCCTTTGAGCCCGTCCCGTGGCAAGCCTCGCAGGAAACAAGGCGCTCAATCTCGAGCGTCTTATCGCAGCCGTGGGCCGCCTCCTCCAGCGTCACATCGAGATCATAGCGCAAATCCGAACCCGGCTGGCGCGGATCCGCCTGACGGCGGCCGCGACCGCCGAAACCGCCCATCCCGCCGAACATCTGCGCGAAAATATCCATCGGATCCGTAAAACCGCCGAACGGATTACCCGCGCCGCCCGCGCCGCCCGCGCCGCCATTCTTAAACGCCTCATGACCCATGCGATCATAAGCCGCGCGCTTATCGGCATCACTGAGCACCTCGTAGGCCTCACCAATCTCCTTGAACTTCTCCTCAGCCTCCTTATTATCCGGATTGCGATCCGGGTGATACTTCATCGCCAGCTTGCGGTAAGCCTTCTTAATCGTCGCGTCATCCGCTTGGCGATCCACACCCAACACCTCGTAATAATCCTTTGCCATAACCGTTTCAGAACTTGAAAATCAGCGTATCGGCAGCCCTCATGCCTCCGCGTCGCGGGGAGCCGCCACCACCACATTCACCGGGCGCAGCAAGCGGTCCTTCAGCATATAACCCGGGCGCAGCACGCGCAGAATCGTCCCCTCGGGCTGATCCGACGGCTCGCTCTGAATCGCCTCGTGCACATTGTGGTCGAAAGCCTGACCCGGCTCCGCCGCAATGCGCTCCACGCCCTGCCCGGTGAGAAAGTCACTGAGCTGCTTTTGCACCATACTCATACCGATGTAAATCATCGACGACGTATCCTGCCCGGCCATCTGCATCCCCATCTCGAAATTATCCACCACCGGCAGCAACTCCTCCAGCAGCCCTCGGTTGGCATACTTGCGGAAATCCTGATTATCCTTCACGCAGCGCTTGCGGTAATTATCGTACTCCGCCGCCGTGCGCAGCGCGCGCTCGCGCCACTTCGTCAACTCATCCGTTGCATCGGCTGCCTGCTGAGCATCCGACTCATCCACAGGCGTCTCATTGAGCGGAGCCTCCTGTTGCGGCTCATCGGCGCAGCAGCAATCCTGATCCTCCGGCATCTTCTCGTCTTGATTTCTCATGCGCGCCATTATACAAAGAACACGCGCAATGTCAACGCCCGCTTGCGTCCTAAAACCAACCGTTACACCCCGCCGCAGCGGCAACCCCGCCCCCAAATGCAAAAAAAGCGCCTCCGAAGCGAAAAAAAACGTCAGAATAGTCTTGACACCACATCCGCGCAGGAGTATACTGCGCCCGTTCCGAAACACAGGGCTATGGTGTAATTGGCAACACATCGGTTTCTGGCACCGCTATTCGGGGTTCGAGTCCCTGTAGCCCTACTCGCAAGACCGCAGCTGCAAGCAGCTGCGGTCTTTTTCATTCGGCATAGCTCCTCTCCTGCTCCGCGAGCCCCACGCGCCCCGCCTTCGCCGTCCCTCCGCGAGATCGCATCCCCCGCAGAGCCCTACATAGAGGAAAGCCGCCGCCTGCGGGTAGAGCTTGCCTTTTGCCTCCGCGTGCATTATACTCCCCGCATGTTCGCCCCCCTCGTCGCGCAGCTGCAGCAGCATCAACGCATCGGCATCATCGCCCACTTCCGCCCCGACGGCGACGCCATCGGCTCCACCATCGCCCTCGGCCTTGCCCTGCGCAGCCTCGGCAAGCACGTACGCCTCTGGAACGAAGATCCCGTCCCCTCGCGCTACACCTTCCTGAGCGGCGCCGAACTCATCGAACCCGTCCCCGACACCTGCCCCGCCGACCTCGACGCCCTCATCTGCCTCGACACCGGCGACTGGAAACGCCTCGGCGACCGCGCCTGCGCCATCCTCGCCGCCGCCCCCTGCAAAATCAACATCGACCACCACGGCACAAACACCCGCTACGGCGACTGCAACATCATCGACCCCGGCTGCGCCGCCACCGGCTACATCATCCAGCGCCTCCTGCACCACCTCGGCATCGGCATCACCCCTGGCATCGCCGCCGCCCTCTACACCGCCATCAGCACAGACACCGGCTCCTTCCAATACAGCAGCACCACCCCCGACGTCATGATCGCCGCCGCCGAACTCATCGCCGCCGGCATCGACGTCGCGGACATCAACCGCCGCCTCTACCAAGAGCAACCCCTCAGCACCATCATCGTCCAGCGCGAAGTCCTCAACCGCCTCGTCATCGAAGAGCGCGGCATGCTCTCGCACTACTCCATGGAAGCCGGCACCAAACAACGCCTCGGCATCAACCTCGAAGACACCAAAGACCTCGTCGACATCATCCGCGTCATCCGCGGCGTCAAAGCCAGCGCCATCTTTGAAGACCTCGAAGACGGCCGCATCCGCGTCTCCCTGCGCTCCAAAGACCCCCGCGTCAACGTCGCCGACGTCGCCCGCTGCTTCGACGGCGGCGGCCACAGCATGGCCGCCGGCATCCGCATGCGCGGCAGCCTCGCCGACTGCCGCGAACGCGTCCTCAACGAACTGCGCCGCATCCTGCGCACCCTCCCCGCCGACTAAAAACCTCCCGCAGCCCCTCCCCGCCGCGCCGCCCGAAGCCGCACCATCGCAGCGCCCGCGCCGCCCTCGGCTCCCCGGCCGTCGGCATCCCCCCGCCACCCCTCCCCATCCCCATGAGCACCTCGGAAGCACCCGACGCCCCCTGCGGCGTCCTCCTCGTCGACAAAGACCCCGGCTTCACCTCGCACAACGCCGTCGCCCTCTGCCGCCGCGTCCTCAACACCCGCAAAGTCGGGCACTGCGGCACCCTCGACCCCATGGCCACCGGCCTGCTCATGGTCGTCATCGGCAAAGCCACCAAACTGCAAGACCGCCTCATGTGCGATGACAAAGAATACCTGGCCACCATGAAACTCGGCATCGAAACCAACAGCCAAGACGCCGACGGCCAAATCATCGCCACCCGCCCCACCGACCAACTCAGCGCCGACGCCATCCGCGCCGCCTTCGAGCACTTCAACGGCAGCTTTGACCAAACCCCGCCCATGTACTCCGCCGTCAAAATCAACGGCGTCCCCTGCTACAAACTCGCCCGCAAAGGGCAGAGCATCGAGCGGCAAGCACGGCACGTCACCGTCCGTGAACACGACATCCTGCGCATCGACCTCGCGAACGCCGAAGTCGACTTTCGCGTCCGCTGCAGCAAAGGCTTCTACGTCCGCACCTACGCCCACGACATCGGCCAACTGCTCGGCTGCGGCGCCCACCTCACCGCCCTGCGGCGCAGTCGCTCCGGCCCCTTCCGCGTCGAAGAAGCCATCAGCGTCCCCGAGCTCAAAGCCTGCACTCGCGACGAACTCCTGGCCCGCCTCCTGAGCATCGAACAGGTGTTGAGCCGGCGCGAAAACTAAACCGCAGCCCGGCAGCGAACCGCGAGCCTCCCCCACCTCTCCCCATGCAAATCCTCCACAGCACCGCCGACCTGCGCCGTATACACCGCCCCATCCACTGGGCCATGGGCTTCTTCGACGGCGTCCACCGGGGGCATGCCGCCGTCATCCGCAGCGCAGCGAGCCCCGGCGCCCTGCGCGGCGTCCTCACCTTCGAGCAGCACCCCCTCACCCTCCTCAACCCCGCTGCCGCCCCCAAACTCCTCACCCCCGACGCCGCCTTCAAAGCCAAGCGCATCGCCTCCCTCGGCGCCGACCTGCTCCTGCTGCTACCCTTCACGCGCGAACTCGCCGACACCGAAGCCGGCACCTTCCTGCTCGAACTCGCCGCCGCCTGCCCCATCGCCGGCATCTCCGTCGGCGCCAACTGGCACTTTGGGAAAGGCGGCCGCGGCAACACCGAATTCCTGCGTCGCGCCGCCGCCGAACTCCGCTTCACCCCCTGCATCAACGAACTCCTTAGCCAAGAAGGAGACATCATCTGCTCGAGCCGCATCCGCGAGCGCCTCGCCGCCGGAGACCTCGAGCGCGTCGGCTGCATGCTCGGCTACCCCTTCACCATCTGCGGCCGCGTCGAGCACGGGCAGCAACTCGCCCGCCGCCTTGGCTTCCCCACCGCCAACATCGCCCTGCCGCCCGGCGCCGCCCTGCCGCCCTACGGCGTCTACGAAGTCAGCTGCGAACACCGCGGGCTGCAACTCCGCGGCATCGCCAACCTCGGCCTGCGCCCCACCATCCGCGAAGACACCAAAATCGTCCGCCTCGAAACCCACTTCCTCGGCGGCTACAGCGGCGACCTCTACGGCGAACAGCTCAGCATCTCACTGCGCCGCTTCCTGCGCCCCGAAACCCCCTTCCGCAGCATCGACGCCCTGCGCCAACAAATCGCGCAAGACATCGCCTCCCTCTGACAGCCCGTCCCGCCGGACTTTTGCGGCAGGGCAAGGCAGCCCGCCGCCTGACAGCAGCCCCTCAAAAACCCTTCAAGCGGGACAACCATCAGCAAAAGCCCGGCATCCCAGCGGCTGAAACGCCACCTAAGCAAAAAATACTGATAACAATGCCGAACCAAACTCGCGAATTATCAATATCTTGTGAAACAAGCAGAGAAATTTGCGAAAAATTCAGCCGAAAAAGCTTGACGTCGCGGCAACTCATCTGTATAATTCGCGGCACCCCGACACGG
>NZ_CALXNG010000014.1:0-54366 GCF_944389695.1 Candidatus Parakkermansia intestinigallinarum | reverse complement strand
GTGCTTTTTTTTGCTTGACTTCGACAAGTTTCAGCTCGCGCGCCCGCGAGGGGCGCGACCGCAGACGCGCTAGTGCTCGATGACCTTGGCAAAGTTTCAACTCGCGCGCCCGCGAGGGGCGCGACTGGGCGTGCTGCCCTATGGCTTCATCAACCCCGAGTTTCAACTCGCGCGCCCGCGAGGGGCGCGACGGAGATCTTCGGTCTCTGCGTCTTTGATAACAAGGTTTCAACTCGCGCGCCCGCGAGGGGCGCGACCGTCCGTTCCTTTACCCCGAAGGAGGCCGACGAAGTTTCAACTCGCGCGCCCGCGAGGGGCGCGACCTTCGTCCCGGTCACCTTGCGGCGCCCGTGCCCAGTTTCAACTCGCGCGCCCGCGAGGGGCGCGACTGAACAACGCCTTGACGAAGCGCAGAAGCGCCTCGTTTCAACTCGCGCGCCCGCGAGGGGCGCGACGTGATATAATTCGGGTGTACCCGCAAGGGACAACGTTTCAACTCGCGCGCCCGCGAGGGGCGCGACGCATGCGGCCTGAGTTTTACCCGTGCCGCATGCCATGTTTCAACTCGCGCGCCCGCGAGGGGCGCGACGGGGTGGGTTCGGGGTTACGGAGTCGGGGGTCGAGGTTTCAACTCGCGCGCCCGCGAGGGGCGCGACCTAAGGCGCCGCTTCGCGAGATGTCGGATCTCGAGTTTCAACTCGCGCGCCCGCGAGGGGCGCGACGACGGCGCCGACCTCAACGCCTACGATAACCACCGCGTTTCAACTCGCGCGCCCGCGAGGGGCGCGACAGCGAGGCCGACGCTATCTTCTCGCATTTTACCCCGTTTCAACTCGCGCGCCCGCGAGGGGCGCGACCGGAATGCGGCGAAGCATGGCTCGCCACCGCCAAGTTTCAACTCGCGCGCCCGCGAGGGGCGCGACTGATACAGCGCCTTGCCAAGTGCGAGGTTGCTTTGTTTCAACTCGCGCGCCCGCGAGGGGCGCGACGTCTTCCGGGTCGGTGCCGTTTTCCATGTGGGCGTGTTTCAACTCGCGCGCCCGCGAGGGGCGCGACCCGCCAAGGCTGCCAAGGCTGAGCCCGCCGCCGAGTTTCAACTCGCGCGCCCGCGAGGGGCGCGACTGACCTCCGCAAGGAGGCCGGCCAAAAGACGACGCGTTTCAACTCGCGCGCCCGCGAGGGGCGCGACCTGCGTCGAAACCGAGCGCCGCTTCCTCGGCTCGGTTTCAACTCGCGCGCCCGCGAGGGGCGCGACCGCCCGGCGCAAGCTGATTCTGCCTTGCGCCAACGGTTTCAACTCGCGCGCCCGCGAGGGGCGCGACTCGCCACGCGCCGCCCGCGTCACCTCGACCGCATGTTTCAACTCGCGCGCCCGCGAGGGGCGCGACTGCGTCCACGATACACCAATCACCAGCGCCGAAGTTTCAACTCGCGCGCCCGCGAGGGGCGCGACGCCTCCTTGCGCGCCTCCGCGCAAGAGCCGTGAGTTTCAACTCGCGCGCCCGCGAGGGGCGCGACGGCACTCTCCGCCGAGGACGCAGCAGACGTCGCCGTTTCAACTCGCGCGCCCGCGAGGGGCGCGATTGCCGACCAAGCTGCAGTATATCAAGCGGCGCCGTTTCAACTCGCGCGCCCGCGAGGGGCGCGACAAAAAACAAAAGGCGTGCCCAAGGCCAAGCGCGAGTTTCAACTCGCGCGCCCGCGAGGGGCGCGACCCATGTTAGAGGCCGATGATAAGCACGAGCTCGCGTTTCAACTCGCGCGCCCGCGAGGGGCGCGAACGGCGGCCTGTACACGCTGGACACGCCGCTCGGGTTTCAACTCGCGCGCCCGCGAGGGGCGCGACAACATCCGGCGTGGCAATCATGCGGCAGGACGGGTTTCAACTCGCGCGCCCGCGAGGGGCGCGACACCGCAACGGGGCGCGACGTGCGCCCCGCCACCGTTTCAACTCGCGCGCCCGCGAGGGGCGCGACTTCCACCGACAAAACTCCATGACCACACAACCCCAGTTTCAACTCGCGCGCCCGCGAGGGGCGCGAAAAATCAACCCCGGGAAATAACATGATCGAGGTGTTTCAACTCGCGCGCCCGCGAGGGGCGCGAAGAGATCCCCGGCTATCGCCTCAAGCCCGGCGCGTTTCAACTCGCGCGCCCGCGAGGGGCGCGACAGGGTGCTTATCGACTTCGGCGCAAGAGTCAACGTTTCAACTCGCGCGCCCGCGAGGGGCGCGACGCATTAGTCTACAACCCTTGCAATTGAATGGCAAGGAAGATTTTTACGCGAACAGGGGATTTGTCTTGCCCTGTTTGCATATAAAATATATCCGATTCCTTTCAATGTGCTGGTTTCGAGTGTTTTGCACGCTGCGCGAACGGGGCGCAGATTCGTGAAAAGCCAGGGGTTCGCGTGACGGAACCGAAGAGATTCTTAATGCTCAAAGTATGAGCGGGCCATTGAGATCCACGCTTGTATCGCGCCCCATATGAACAATTTTCTCGCGTACTCGCTCGTTCATGGGGTAGATACGGAGGCTATCTTGCTCATGATCGATGAGCTTAGCCAGTTTTGCTTTGAAGCTAACGTAAAGTTCCGTTGCCATCACGCATTCAAAGACGGATTTCTGAACGCGTATGCCGTGGTCTTCACACAGCCGCGCGACTCGACGCAATCGCTTGCGCCCTGCAGGTGTGGCTGTGGCGACGTCGTAGCTGATGAGGTAGATCATGGTAGAGCGACTCTGTTTAATGCCAGTACATGGGAGGGTAGGCATCGAGGCTACCTCGCACATGATGTGCTAAGAGACGAGCTTGGATGTGCGGTATCATGCCGATGCTTATTTTTTCGTTCAGGAAGGGATGCATGATGGTGTCTGCTTTGCGTTCTTGCCAATGCGTCAGGACGCAGCGTTTCGCGTCGTCACTCAGCCACACGCAGCCGTTTTCGTCGCGCGAGAAGTCTGAGATGCTTATTTGCCTGCGGTTGATGAGGGTGAGCGCGAGGCGGTCAGCGAGTGGGGCTCGCAGTTCTTCCATGAGATCGAGAGCTAAGGATGGTCGACCGGGGCGATCTTTGTGATAAAAGCCAACGGCGGCGTCGAGGCCTACGGCTTCCAGAGCTGATCGACAGTCGTGGGCAAGGAGGGTATAGGCAAAGGAGAGCAGTGCGTTGACGGGGTCTTTGGGCGGACGTCGGTTGCGATGGGTGAACCGGAGCTCACTGACTTGCAAGCAATGGGAGAAGACGCTGAAGTAGGCTTCGGCGGCGTTGCCTTCTAGGCCAAGGAGTTCGGCACTTGTGGCTGCGCGGCGGCTGAGGCGTGCGCAGCGCGCCATTTCATGTTCGGCGGCACTCAGTTCGGTGGCAGCAATGCTACAGGCTTCGCTGTGGTCGCGTCGCTGTCTCTGGAGCAGTAGGCGTGCGTTGAGGATTTTGGCGCTAACCATGTTGCGAGCTATGTTCAGCGAGTCCTGCTCCGAGTCGGCTACACGGTATTGTTGCCGGCGCAGCAAGACGTTGCCATGGCTAAACCCGCTGATGCGGTAGAGGAGTTTACCGTGCGGATTGCATTGGGAGACGCAGATGCCGCGTTCAGCACAGTCAGCTAGCAGTTGAGGGGTGGCGGCTATGTTCCACCCGAAGGTTTGGATGGCTTCCAGGTTATGGAGGGGCAAGCGCAGGAGCCTCTGCCCGTGACGGCTGATGCTGACGCTTTCTCCGTCTTTGCTCAGCAAGCTGTCATCACGGGTGACGTAGAGGGTGTTGAGATGTTTTTTCATTGTTCCTTGAGGCTCGTTTCTATCTGATTGTTGTTATACATGACGGCACTGCTGCGGCGTATGCCGGGTAGGCAGATGTCTCGCAGGGAGCATGATTTGCAGTGAGGTTGCAGTTCCGGCGGAGGAAGTCGGCGGGAGTTGAGGAGTTCGCGCGTGGAGATGATGGCGTGGCGCGTTTGCTCGCGCAGCTGCTCGTCGAAGGGTACGCGTGTACGCCGACGCAGGCTATGATAGTAGAGGTAACCTTCGGCGATGGTGCAGTGGTGCATTTCTTCCAGACAGAGGGCTTGAGCGCAGAGCTGGATGCTGTCGGCAATCAGGGATTGTTGGCGCCCATGCTTGTATTCGACCGGAGTGATGGTGATTTCGCTGCCGACTCTGCGGAATTCAACGGCGTCGGACTGCCCTCTCAGGCCGAGTTCATGGCTAATGAGGGGCAGTCCGCGAGCGGTTCGCACACCGCCCTGTGTGCTTGACGGGGCGGTGTGCACGCGCTCGTGTTCGATGCGGCCAAAGGTGGTCAGGGCGTTTTCCTCCCAGCACCGGTCGGTGTATATGAGGGCGCATTGCCTCGGGCAGAAGCTGTAATGCTGCAGGGCAGATAGCGCGACGTACTGGTCTTCGGCGAACATCGTTTGACGAATCGTTCTCGATAGAAGGTGCAATCAGCAGGGAACGTCCTCCAGCGTGACGCCTGCAGGCATGGGGTCGATGCTCAACTCGTAGTCGGCAAAGCTGCGGGGGCATTCGACGCCTTCGCGGCGGCGGATGTGTACGCTGTCGTAGAGTTTGTGGGCCGGTGCGTTACCCAGTTCACTGTCGTGCTTGAAGAAGAGCAGTTTGCGCACGGCCATGGAGCCGGCAGGGCGCGCAGCGGAGGCATCGAAGGTGAAGAGGTTGCAGAGGGCTTCTTTGAGGACGTCGAGGTCCGCTTCGTTAAACCCGGTCTGCTCGGCCAGGAAGGGGTTGATGGTTCCTTTGGCAAGGTAGACGCCGTAGGGTACGGTGAATTTTCGCCCTATGGTGCGGTTGTCGCCCTTCTGGGCTTCTGCTTCTTTTTCGGTGGTGACGGCACAGCGGGTGACGGCGTATTCGAGCTGGGTGACGGGGTCGACGGAGCGGGCGAATGAGATTTGCACGGGGCCTCGCACTTGTCCGCAGTTGACGCCGGTCGACATGACGGCTCCGAAGCTGCGGATGTCAAAGAAGTTGCGGCACATCCAGGCTCGAGCGTCTTCAATGGTCGGCGTGTTACCCTCCTGACGGAGGGCCTGATATGCGCGCTCATGCTGGTTGTTGAGGATGGCTTTCTCTTTGACGTAGATTTCGTACGGTGCCTCATTGCGACGGGTGAGTTGCACGTAGTTGCGGATTTTGCGTTTGATGCACACGTCGGTGACGAGGCCATGCTCGGTTTCGCCGTCGGTGCGGGGGAGGTTGCCGGCGTCGGGGTCGCCGTTCGGGTTGGCGTCGAGGGCGTCGAAAATGAGGATGAAGTCAATTTTGTTCATATGGATTGATGTGGTTGGAAGTTATAGGTTGGTGGAGGATTCGTTGTTGTTTTTGCTTGTGTAGAAGTTTTGCGTTTGGTGGTAGAAGCCGATGGCGAAGAGGCCCTGTTGCTCGAGTGTGAGTTTGGCGGGGAAGCTCGTGATGCCGCTCATGATTTCTTGCACCAGTCGGTCGCGCACGACGCGTTGCCCGGCGTTGGGGAGTTTGGAGAGGTGATGATTGTAGAGTTTCATCAGGCGCGGGAATACGCCTGCCGGATTGACCGAAGCGCTGGCGTAGAAGGAGTCGCGGAGCGTTCGGTTGATGTTGCCGAGGGCATCGTCCTGCGTTTTTTGCAGGGCGGCGAAGAGGCGACCGAGGAGGTAGCCGATTTCTTTGTTTTCTGTGTCTAGCATGGTTGTGAGGTTAAGGTTGCGGTTTTTGCGTGTGAGCCAAGCCTTGAGATAGGCGCAGCGGATGTAGTTGATGTTGCGATCGGCTCGGAAACGCCTGGTGATGGCCATGGCGATGGAGTCGGGATAGGGTAGATTCCAGAGGATGGAGCGCATGAGCTGCCCCGCGTAGTTGGGAGGTATTTCCTTGCTCTCTCTCGCAGTCTCGCGCAGGATCATTCGGGGTGTGATGCACTGCGGATCGCGGAATTTGGTGCCGCGGCGCTGCATCCGGAGGGCGGCGCCGTGCGCCGCTAGGTTACGGAGCAGTTCTCCAAAACCTGACTCGTAGAAGAAGCGCACGGAGAGGCGGGCGGCATTGGGCGAGAGCCCCAGAATGTAGAAGGGGGTTTCGCCCGCGCTGTCGAGCAGGGTTTTGGGAACTCGGCCCGCCGCCAGGGAGCGGACGGTTTCGCGCACGCGTTGCAGCAGAGCAGTGTCTTGAGCTTCCGGCCTGCTGTCTTCATCCGCAACGTTGGCAAACAGGTCGAACACGCCCATGGGGCTTTCGGTCTGCTCTTCATCCTCGACGCCTTCCATCGACATGCCGAGGATCGCTTGCATCTCTGCACGCTGTTCTTCGGGGGCATCGGCCCAGAAGACCATGGTGGTATCACCGAGTCTCTGTCGCGTGGCGTTGTCACTGAGCAAATAGTTCAGGGCATTACAGTAAGCGAAGGCTGCTTGTTGAGATACGGGAGCGTTGGTACTTTGGGCTTTGCCGTACGATTCGAAAGCTGAGCAGTTGAAGGAAACGAGCTTGGCTCCGGTTGCTTGAGCTCCCGAAATGCCGCGAATCGCCGGTTCATGCAGAAGAGCCACGGGAGCTCGCTGGCCGGTAATCAGGCACATCGATTCCTCGTTGTTGGCCGATTTCTTCTTTGAGTCTGGCAAATCCGGACCTCCGCTCTTCCACAGTTCATCTCCCCCCTCTTTCCACCAGTTTACGAGGTCCGACTGTTGGTGCAAAAGCCCCAGGCCTTGGACGTCGATCATCACGTTTGAGATGAGGGCGTCTGCCGAGACGGTTCCGGCTTCGGGAATCTTTCCCGGTTGCCATGTCTCCAAGAAGCGACAAAAGGCGGAATAAGCGGTATTCTGCAGAAGGTGCTCAAAGGCCAGGTAGCGCCGCCGCGTCTCTTCAAAGGCTTTGACGGCGCGTTGCAGGCCTTTTTCTCCTTTCTTGGGGTCTGCGGAATACCCGAAGAAGTAGGAGACGTTATCCCACAAAAAGCAGGGGTTAATGCCGCTGCCTGAGGACTTGCTCTCGCCCGGTACGAGTTCTTGGTGAGAGACAAGTTTCTGCTTGACGGTTTCTTTACCTTTTTTGCCCACCGAGCGCTCCTCCACGAGGTCGCGGCAGTCTTCCAAACGCAAGACTTCTCCATTTGGGCTGAGTACAAGGCGCAAGGTGAAGTTTTGGCGACTGAGCCCTATTTCCGGCAGCTCTTTGCCTTCTTCAAGGAGGCGTCCGTACAAGGAATACAGTTTGGTCAGAATCATTTGAGTGCTTGAGAGAGGGGTGGTACGTTGAGGACGCCGTCGCGCAACTCGGCCATGAAGAAGACGGGCTCTGCGCTCTGTCTCTTGCGGGTATGGGCGCAGATGACTTTACCGTTTTTCGGGTCGTCGTGGTAGACGATGTCATGGAGCATCAGCCCGAGGTTGCGATTTTTCTGGTTGTCGGGCAGATAACTGGGCGGCATGGGGTGAGTTTCATCGACGAGGGCGAACATGGCTAAAAATTCGCGCATGCCCAGCCCGGGCTGGTGAAAACACTGCCCCTTTGATGCCCGCCGCTTGAACATTTCGAGATGTTTGGCGACGGCGTTTACCTTATCCTCATCTTCGAGGATGTCGACATGGGCTTCGATCACATACGAGACATCGCGAAGCAGGGTTGCAGCGCGCTGTTGGCGGTTGTCTTCAATGAAGTCTCCGAGAAAGGCCGTTTTTTCTCCTTTCATGACGGCCGCAGACGGGGGCGAAATCTTTTTACCGATTTCGTTGCGCCGTATCTGCGTAAAGCGTATGGGGGAGAGCACGTGGATGCGGTCGATGACCCAGCGGAACTGGGGTTTCCAGTAGATCGCGGAAAGGATTCCGCGCGCGGCTGAGGGCGTCATGACTTCGTAGCTCATGCGCTCGGATTTCAACTCCGGGCGCGTGAAGCAGGCGTAGTCGCCCCAGACATGTAGTTTTATGCCATAGGACATGATGTTGTTTTTTTCGGGTTGTTAACAAATGGTGGATGAGGGAGGAAGGGGCGCGGTCGCGCGGGCGAGCCCGGTTTCTTTGCTGTACAGGCCTTCGGTGCAGAGCATGCTGATTTCCGCGGCATGATGCAGCTTTTCGAGGTGTGCTTCAAGGTGCTCCATTTCTGTTCGATAGACGGAGACGCTGATGCTCTGAAGGCGGCGATAGAGTTCGCGCGGGGGCATGATGTTCAGGGAGCCGAGTTTGAGCAGCTCGCGCCTGATGGCTTCGGCTTCTTTGCCGTAGGGGACGAGAATGACTTGCTGGTCATTGTCGATGAGTCGGAAGTCTTCAGCCATGGCTCGGAAGTTCCAGTTGAAAACGGCGCCGGGCTGGGTTCCGATTTCCGTTTCGACGAGACCCCGACTATCCCAGCCCTGCCCGCCTCGTTTGCCGTAGAAGCGCTCGAAGTAGTCTGTTACGGCTTCGGGGGAGAAGAGGTCATCGTCGGAGCAGAGGCCCGAGGCACGCAGGTCGTCGAGCGCGAGAGCTCCGTCTCTGACGTCCACCAGAAGGGCCGATCCGTCCTCATCCCCGGCCTCGTAGGCGAAGACCTGCCCCATCTCCAGCTCGCCGTGGCGGTTGCAGCGGCCGGCCGACTGGGCCAGAGAGTCGAGACCGCAGCGCTCGCGGTAGACGATGGGGAAGGAGATGTCGACGCCGGCTTCGATGACTCGGGTTGAGACGAGCAGGGTCGGCAGCCCTTCCTGCAGGCGAGTTCGCACGGCATGGAGCACCTGTTCGCGGTGCGCGGGACACATGCGGGCCGAGAGGTGAAAAAGCCCCTCAAAGCCTTCATCGCGGGCTTCTCGGTAGAGGGCTTGGGCTTGACGGGTGAGGTTGACGATGATCAGAGCGCTGGCGGCATTGGCTGCGGCCATACTGTCTCGCAGGTGGCCGAGGAGCTCGGTTCGCGTTTGCCGGCCGATGAAGCTGAGCCGGACGCGCTTGAAGGCAGCGGCCAGCTGTTGCTCGAGTTCTTCTCCGAGCAGGCTTTGCACGTCTTGGGTATTCCAGCCGATGTCGAAGACTTTGTTCTCCGACTTGGCGGATGCCGGGAAGTTGACAAAGGCCGGCTGTGTCGCGGTGCAGAGGAGAATGGTGCAGCCGAAGTCGCGCGCGAGGCTTTTCAGGAGGGCGAGGCAGGGTTTGAGCTGAGCTGTCGGCAAAGACTGAGCTTCGTCGAGGACGATGACGGAGTTGGCAACGCGGTGCAGTTTGCGGCAGCGTTTGTTGCTAACGCTGAAGAAGGAGTCGAAGAATTGGACGTTGGTGGTGACGATGAGAGGGGCGTCCCAGTTTTCCGTTCCGAAGCGGTTGCGCTCGCTATCATTGTTATCCGATACGCGGCTCTGGTGTTCGACGACGGCTTCGGCACCCAAGGCGTCTCGAAAGTTCCGCGCGGTCTGGTCGATAATCGAGCTGTACGGAATGGTATAGATGATGCGCTGCTGCCCGTTGCGGCGGGCATGGGCCAAGGCGAATCGCAGAGAAGCCCATGTTTTGCCGCCGCCGGTCGGTACGTTGAGCCGATAAACGCCGGGTTTGCGGTCAGCTGAGGTCAGGCAGGCATTGCTGATGCGGCTTCGCCACTGATTGATGGGGGTGGTCGGAGCTCCGAAGCTTGCGAGATGACGTTCCAGTCGCTCGGCGAGCTGCTCGAGGCTCGGGAAGTGCAGAGAATCGCGCAAGGCCGAGTCCTTCGGTTGGCAGAAGTCTTCCGTTGCCTGCCAATCCGCATCAACTAGGGCGGAGTGCAGCATACGCACGCTGAGTTGTAAAGAGAAGAGCAAGTCCGCCTTTCCGGCCGACTTGAAGTGCGGACGGCATTTCTTGAGACGCGCAGCATTCTCTTGGAGCAGGGGCAGCAGCTCCGCACGGCTCAGCAACTCCTCCCATTCGGGGTTGAGCAGCTTGCCGCCGGCCGCGCCGCGAGTGGTCATAAACTCGCTTCCGCAGCCAAGCCCGCTGTGGTGACCGAGGAAGGCATAGGCCATGAGCACCGCACGTATATCTCCCGGCATGAGCCGCAGAACCCAGGCTGCTGCCGCACTTTTATGATCAACACTCTCCGCCTTCTTTTTGGCGGCGGAAAGGGCCAAGTAGCGCTGAAAGGCGGGCGAAGCTTTACCGATATCGTGCAGCATCCCCAGCACCCGGAAGGCCGGAGCAAAAGCTTCAAGCGCCGTCCCCGCAAAGCCTGCGACATAGGATTCAAGGCGTTGCGCCACCTTCTCGGCGTGACCGTCTGCCCCAAAGAGGGGCTCCCAGTCTTCCGGAGCGCGGTCGGCGAGTGTGTGTGCATAGATGGGATTCATCGGATTGAGAGCGGGATGGTTCGGAGATTTTGTTTCGAGCACGGCAAAGGGCGCTGTCTGCAAGAAAGATAGCAACACTTCTCACGCAGGTCAAGAGTTTTTTGAACTTTTTTTGCCCCTTTCAAACTTTCCCCGCCTTTTCACAGGAATTGATTTACATTTTTTCAAGGAGGGCAATCGCGCTTATCTCCAAAGTCCGCCTCGGGTTGACAAAGCTTTCTTGCTGTTTTATACTGTTGCTGTTCGTGCATTTTTGCATGCGAGTTGAAACCTGTGGAAAGGTTGGGAGAGTCTTGAAATCCCACTATGCGCGGGCGGCTTCTGCCGCCCGCGCTTTTTTTGAGGCGCGATTCGGCTGCCGAGACACGCGAGCACGGCGTCGGGTTCTTTCCGCAGGGGGTGATGCCTCGTAAGTACCGATTTCGTTGCTGCGCGCATGGTTCTTTCTATCATATCGTTAGCTACTGTCAAGCATTCTTTGGAGTTGAAGCGGTGCAGCTGTATGACAGGGGTATGTATGCGGCATGCGGATAAGTTTCATATACGCTTCATTTTAAGGGAGCAGAATTTTTTTGTCGCTGCATGTCATTTTCTGACGCATCGTCCGAGCGGATCAGTGGGTGAATTCTACTCGTTTCTTCATTCGGTGGTCGTCTCGCTATTAGTCTCCATTCGGTCAGTGTCAGCTTTGGCGTTGCGCGGGAGCGGCGGGTTGTGGTATGATGGCCGGCGAATGACGGATCTTTCGGATAGAGGGCGCTTGTTTGTGATGGGTGATTTGCACGGGTGCCCGCGTGCGCTGGGTGATGCTGAGGTGGAGGCGCTGCGCGGTGCGGCGCTAGTGGTGCTGGGGGATTTCGGCTTGCTGTCGATCGACGGTACGCTGCCCGAGGCGTTTCGTCGTTTCGATGAGCAGTTGGCGGCTGTGGGGTGCCGAGGGTTGGTGCTGCGCGGTAATCATGATTTGGCGGGTTGTTTCCGACGCGAGTCGCCGGAGGCTCGTCGCTTTTGGTCTCGTTTTGTTGCACTGGAGCCGCTGGAGGATCTGGAGATGGTGCTTTGGGGAGGGAGGCGCGCTCTGGTGTTTCCCGGGGCGCATTCGGTTGATAAGGAGGCGCGGCTCTCTACGGGGCGGTTTTGGTGCGCGGAGGAGGTGATGCCCGATGCAGAGGATTCTCGTGTGCGCAGTGCGGATTTTGTGCTGGCTCATGCGGGCATGGGGTTGCCGCCTCGTATGATGGGGCCGGCTCAGACGGCGTTTTGGCGTTCGTGCCAATGCGCGGATCCCGGGCTTTCGGGTCGCTTGCTTGAGGAGCGCCGCAAGGTGTTGCGGGTGGTGCAACGCTCGGGGGCGCGGTTGTGGTTTTGCGGGCATTATCATTGTTCTTTTATGGATGATTTCGGCGATTTTCGCGTGGTGGCGCTCGATGAGCAGGAGTTGCTTGAGGTGGGGCCGATGTTGCCGGATCCGGTGGTTTGAGTGATCGGGGCAGAAGCTCGGTTTTGCCTGTGCGACGGTTGCGGTAGAGCGTCGGGGCCGGAGGGGGCTGCTAGGGGTGGGTATGCGGTACGGAGGGGGCTGAAGGACGCGGTGCGGATGGCGCAGTATTTGCTTGCGGGTTGCGGGGCGAATGCTAGAATGGCGTCATGTTCAGGTTTGCTGTTTGTGCCGTGCTTGTTCTTGCGCTGTTGTTGCCGGGGGCTGCGCCGGCTTCGGCTCTCGAGGCGATGGAGAAGGAGGGGCACTGGGGGTATTCCGTGAATGAGGCGGTGGGGGCGCCTGCGCGTGAGGACGGTTCGTTCGCCGGGGCGGGGAGTCGGCTGGCGAATGTGGAGGCGGGTGTGCCCTGTCTGGAGCATGTGATGCTGCGCTGGTTGCCTCGCGATTGTGTGTTTACGGGTCCGGGGGCGTCTGCGCCGGTGCAGCCGCATCCGACGGCGGTTTCGTATGTGATGGTGGGCCGCTCGCCCGATGGTGATGTGCGGTTCTCGGGGCTGGCGCCCGGGGCGGAGTTCCGCGCGGGTACTTTCGTGGTGCCCGGCGAGGGGAAGCAGCCGTTTACGATGAGTTCGCTGCTGGGGGCTTTTATGAGGGCTTTTGAGTGGGCGGATGTGGTGAATACGTCGTGGGGGTCGGTGACGAGTCCGGGGGCGTATGAGTATTATTCGGATGTGATGGATGCGTTGTGTGCGGCGTATCCGCAGTCGTTGTTTGTGGTGGCGGCGGGCAATACGAATTCGCCCCGCTGGGAAGGTAGCCGCGACAAGGTGAGTCAGATTGCGTCGGGGTTTAATAATGTGAGTGTGGGGGCTCTGGGGCATGCGCCGGCTTTTGATCGTTTGACGGAGAATAGTGCCCGTCTGCCGCTGGAGGTGGTGCTGCCCGATGGTCGGGTGGCGGGGCGCCGCGCCGGGGTGGATCTTTGTGCGCCGGGTGAGTTTATGCGCTGTGCGGCCTGCCCTGAGGGGCCGCATGCGGAGCATGATCGTTTTTTGACGGCGACGGGTACGAGTGTGGCGGCTCCGGTGGTGGCCGGATGCGCGGCGCTGCTGCATGCTCGGGCTCGCGAGTTGGGCCAGCCGGCGGAGGTGCATGATGCGCGGGTGATGAAGGCTTTGTTGTTGGCGGGGACGCGTGTGTTGCCGGGCTGGTCGAATGGGGCGGATGCCGCCGGGGTGACGCGGCGGGGGCTGGATGATGCGTTTGGTGCGGGGGCTCTGGATGCGGGGGCTTCGCTGAGGATGCTGGAGGAGGGCTGCTGGCGTTCCCTGCGTGTGGGGGAGGCTCCTTGCACGGTTGATCTGGGTGTGCATGAGGCGGGTTCTGAGCTGACGGTGGCGCTCTGCTGGTTTGTGCCGACGCGTTTGCCGCTGCTGGATGGGGTGGCTTCGGCCGCGGATTTACCGGGGTCTCTGCCGAGCCGCCCGGAGTTGGTTTGCGGGCCTCTGCCGCATGCGACGCTTGAGCTGCGTTGCGAGGGGCGGCGCGTGGGGCTGTGCGATGCGGAGCTGAGCCCGACGCAGTTTTTGCGTCTGCGTTTGCCGCGCACGGGGCGTTGCTCGTTGGTTGTGGTGCGCCGGGCTGATGTGCCGCGCGGAGGGGAGGTCGGGGCCTCGAAGGAGCTTGCCGGGTCTCCCCTGCTCTGCGGGCTTGCTTGGAAGGTGACGCCGCCGGAGCTTGCGGACGGGGAGCGGCAGGATGAGGCGAGCGCGGAGGAGCCGCGTTGAGCGCTGCTGCGTGCCGGAGCGGCTGGCAGGTGCTTGGCGGCAAAGGCGTGAGCCGGAGCGCGTGAGGGGGCAGCTCTTGGCGAAGCGCGTGAGGAGTCAGCTCTTGGCGGAGCGCGTGGGGGAGCCGCTCTTGGCGCAGCGCGTGGGGCGTCAGCGCTTGGCGGAGGGGGTGGGGCGTCAGCGCTTGGCGGAGGGGGTGCGGCGGTTGACGGAGGTGAGGGTGGCGCAGGGGCCGTACCACGGGGTCTCGGGGGTGCAGTTGCGGACGATCATGGTGCGTTTGCCGTGGGGTCGGCTGCTCCACCAGCCGAAGAGGCGGATGAGTTTGTATTCGGCGGCGATATGTGAGGGGCCGCGGCGCTTGCGGACGGCGCGGTAGGCGCGATCGGCTTCGCGGCGGCTGAAGCAGGCTCCGCCGGAGAGGGCGTGGTAGAGGGCGTCGTGGATGAGGGTGGCTTCGAGGTCGGCGGTGCCGGTGGTGCCGATGCTTTTGCCGTCCCAAACGTAGTCGGGGTAGATGACGAGGCAGTTGCCGCGCGCTTCCATGATGATGTTGCCGGGGCTGTCGCTGTCAAAGCCGCTCCAGTAGCCGATGTTGCGCCCTGGCAGGGTTTGGATGACGGTGCAGGTGGTGCGCAGGCAGAAGCCGGGGTATTGCTCGGGGAGGAAGGCGTACCAGCTGTCTTGTTCGCCGGCGCGGCTGATGACGTCGGGGGCGATTTCTTTGCCGACGAACATGACGCCGACTTGCTCGCAGCTGCCGAGGGCCAATGCTGCGATGCCGGCGCGACACAGCTGCAGGAGGGTACGCGACACGCTGACCCTTAGACAGCGATCAGGGAAAATTTGTTCAATTTTCGCTCTTTTGCTCTTTCCGTGTTTGCGATGGCCGCAGAGTCTGCTAGACTGTTGTTGCGATGGGTGAGATGCTGGGCGGTTTTTTTGAGTTGGAATGGCCGGATGCAGGCGCGGGGCTGCGCGGGGAGGGGCCGGGCTGCGCTTTTTTGCATTCGGGGCGAGCGGGTCTGGAGTGTTTGCTGCGGGGGATGTTGCGCGAGGGGATGTTGCGCGGCGAGGTGCTGGTGCCGCGCTGGACCTGTGATACGGTGACGGAGCCGCTGCGGCGGCTGGGGTTGCGCGTGCGTCGCTACGCGGTTTCGGCGTCGGCGGAGCCTTTGCTGCCGCGAGAGGCAGCCGAGGGTTCGCTTTTGCTGCTGACGGATGCTTTCGGTCTGAACACGCAGCGGGTGAAGGAGCTGGCACGAAGTTGGCCGGGGCCGGTGGTGGTGGATGCGACGATGGCGCTTTTTGCGGATTACGGGGCGGAGGTTCCGGCCTTTTACAGTTTCCGCAAGTGGGTGGGGGTGCCGGACGGCGGGATGGCTTGTGCGCCCTTTGAGATTCCGCTGCCTGCGGCTGAGGCTCGGAGTGCGGGGCGGATGCGCTGTATGCTGGAGCGACTTGAGTGCGGGGCGGAGGCGGCTCTGCCGTTCAGTGAGGCGGCGGAGGAAGAGTTGCACGGGGAGGCGATGCGTATGTCGCAGCTGACGCGTCGCCTGCTGCGCGGTATTGACTTTGAGCGGGTGAGGCGGCAGCGACGCGCCAATTTTGCGCTGCTGCACGAGGCGCTCGCGCCGATCAATCGGCTGGAACTGACGATGGATGCCGAGGCGGTGCCCTTCTGCTACCCCCTGCTCTGCGGGATTCCGGGGCTGCGCGATGAGCTGGTGGATGCCGGGGTGGCGCTGCCGCTGTTTTGGCCCGAGGTGGTGGAGGCCTGCCCGGCCGAGTCGGCGGAGAATTACTTGTCGCGCTCGCTGCTGCCGCTGCCGCTCGACCAGCGCTACGGCGAGGCGGAGATGCGGCATCTCATCAGCCTGATTCTCGGGTGAGGTGCTCGGGGGCTGTGGTGCTCGGAGTCAGGGGCGGAGCGTGCCGCCGTGCCCCCGCAAGCCGCGCTCAGCGCGGGATGCCGGGGAGGGCGGAGGCGGCGCGGCGGCGGTAATAGTCGGCAGCCGATGCGTCCTTGACGAAGCGCAGGGAGCCCAGTTGGCCGCTTTCAAAGGCGTCGGCCAGTTTTTCGAGAGCCTCGGCGCTGCCGCGCAGCGCGGCGTGGTGCAGGCGCAAGGCCTCCATGTAGGCCTCGGGCTTCATCTCGACGGAGGCCATGGGGTTGAGTTTGTGCAGCAGGGCGATGAGGCGCACGTCGCGGGCCTCTGCATCGCTGAGACGCATGGCGGCAATCCATTCGGCCAAGTCGGCGTAGACGATGTCGCGATACTCGCGGCTGAGCGGGCCGGGGGCTGCCGGGGCACCGCCGAGCGCGGAGCTCGGCGGCAGGCCCTCGCGGCCGAGCTCAAGTTCGGGAACGCGCGGCGCACGCGGCTCCGCAGGGGCTGCGGGAGAGGACTCGCGAATCAGGCTTTCGACATCATCGGCGCTCAGACCGATAATCGGCACGGCTTCCTCCCGCTCCGGCGCGGTAGCCGCCGAACTCGCCTGCTCGGCGGCAAGAGCGGCAGCGGCCGTCAACGGGCAGGCGGCAAGGCTGAGCCAAGCGGCGGCGTGTCGGGCGGCGTTCATCGGTTGCGGGGGATGCGCATGCGGCGCTGGCCGGGGGTGTTGGCACGTCGGCGCGAGAAGGCGTCCGTCATGAGAGTCCACGCGTCTTGCAGACCCGAGCTGACGAACCACTCCTCCTTTTTGAGGCGCATCATGTGGCGACTCACGGCGTTGCGAGCCTCCGAAAGAGCGATGATTTCTTTCTCGTTGCCGGTGACGAGGGGGGGCATGGCGTGGAAGTCGCGGCTGAGTTTGCGGGAGACGTCTTTGGCGCTCTCCTCGCTGTTGACGGCGGCGAGTTTGTCGGCAGCCGCCCGCAGCAGGTCGATTTCCTTCTGGTAATCGCGGCTGATGGTCTCGGGAGCCTTGGCGGCGGGCTTGGCTTTGGCGCCGTCATCACCGGCGGCGGAGGCGCCGGGCACGGCCACCGCCGCAAGGGGCAGCAGCAGGAGAGAAAGCAGAAGCTTGAGAAGCGGGCGGTACATGGCGATGATTCCTAAGGTAACACGGCCGGCGGTCTTTGTCAATCGCGAACCGCCGCCCGCGTTGCCGACGGAGGCAGGCCCCGCCGATGCGCCAGAGAAAAAGCGGCGCAGTCTCTTGATGCCGCAGGTGAAAGCGCATTCTAACTCTAATCATTTTTCAACGGCGCTACCGGGGACGTGTCGAACCTGTAACGAGGCACATGAAAGCGAAAAACATCACCCGATACACGTACGAAAACACCGATTTTCAGGGCTGGCGCGTGAGCATTCAACGCTGCGGGCGCATCATCACGCGCTACTTCTCTGATCTGCAATGCGGCTCAGAGGAAGAATCATACCGGCGCGCCATCGCCTACCGCGACGAAGTGCTGCGCCAGATGGCCTCGCACCGCGATAACCTGCCCGACTACATGGATGAAGAGCTGCGCCACGTGCAACACCTGCTGCGCGAGCGCGGCAACGCCGCCGACACCCCGTCGCTCTGAAACGCCCCCCGCCTCCGAAACGCATCCCGGAGCAGCCGCCCGCGCTCGGGCACAGTGCCGCCCCTCCGCACTCCGGCAAGCCCGGTGCCTCGCCCGATCCCGATCCTATCGGTCGGCGGCTTCACCCGCTGCCGCCGCCTCATCGTCGCCGGCATCCGTGCCGAGCTGCGGGGCAAGAAGCGCACGAAGCGGTGCACAGCCGTAAAAATCCGCATCGCTGAGCCGCTTGAACTGCACCGCCGTCTGCTGGAGCAGCTCGATGAAGGGAGCCTTGACATCAGGCGTATTGTCGATGTAAACGCGCAGCGCGTCGGCCCTCATGCGCCCCTGCATCGCCCCCATCTCCCCCAGCAGGGCACCCAGCGGCGCCACGGCCGCCGACGCACTGCCGGCATCGCGCACCCCGCTGACGAGCTCGAGCTGCCGACTCAGCGCCTGCTGCAGCTCCGCCGTCCACTGCCGGAGCGTCTCCGCCGGCACCTCCGTCGCAGCGACCGAGACGTAGCCCGGCGCCACGGCCGGCGCCGCATCATCCTGAGCAGCCGCAGACCCGGCCGCGCGTGCATCGGCACCGAAGCAGCAAGCGAGAGGCGACAGCATGAAAAGAGCGAGACAGGGCTTCAACATGGTGCGATTGTAGAGCCGAGAAGCCCTCAAGTCAAGCCCTTTGCGCGGCAGCTCGTGCGGCGGAAGCAAACGGCGGTTCGCATGGCACATTTTGCCCCTTGACGTCCGCGCATTCGCTCGTACAATAAGGGCCGTACAGAGGCCGCGTTTCGGCGGTCGCCTTCCCCTTTCCTATCGTTACTCTTATGGCAAACACAACACATCAATTCCAGACAGAGGTTCGTCAGTTGCTCGACATCGTGATTCACGCCTTCTACAGCGACCGCGAAGTCTTCGTGCGAGAGCTCGTCTCCAACGCCTCCGACGCCCTCGAGAAACTGAGACTCAAGCAGCTGACGCAGGCGGACATCTACCAGCCCGAGCGCGAACTGCGCATCGCCATCACCACCAACGAAGAAGACCGCACCCTCACCATCGCCGACTCGGGCATCGGCATGACGCAGGACGAAGTCGTCGAATACCTCGGCACCATCGCTCACTCGGGCACCAAGAAATTCCTCGAAGCGATGAAGGAGAGCCAGGGCGGCACGCAAGACCTCATCGGCCAGTTCGGCGTGGGCTTCTACAGCGTCTTCATGGCGGCGGAAAGCGTCGAGGTCACGACGCGCTCGTGGCAGCCCGACGCCAAGGCCGTGAAGTGGTCGAGCGACGGCCGCGACGGCTACAGCCTCGAAGAGGCGGCCGACGACACCCCGCGCGGCACCTCCATCCTGATTCACCTCAAGGAAGACGCCGCCAACTTCAGCAAAGCCGACCACACGCGCTACATCGTCGAGAAATACAGCAACTTCGTCGGCTTCCCGATCGACTACAACGGCGAGCACCTCAACACCGTTCAGGCCATCTGGATGAAAAACAAAAAGGACGTCACGCCCGAGGAGTACGACGCCTTCTACCAGTTCATCGGCCATACTGACAGCAAGCCGCTGACCTACATGCACTTCAGCGCCGACGCGCCCATCGTGCTCAACTCCGTTCTCTTCGTTCCCGAAGAAAACCCGGAATCCATGGGCTTCGGGCGCTGCGAGCCGAACGTCGCGCTCTACTGCCACAAGGTGCTCATCGACAGCAAGCCCGAGAAGCTGCTGCCCGATTGGCTGCGCTTCCTCACCGGCGTGGTGGACAGCGAAGACCTGCCGCTGAACATCTCCCGCGAGATGCTGCAGGACAACTCCCTGCTGCGCAAAATCTCGGGCATCATCACCAAGCGCTTCATCAAGCACCTCGAAGGCGTCGCCAAGAACGACGAAGAGCGCTACAACAAGTTCTGGCTCCAATTCGGCCGCTACCTCAAAGAGGGCGTCGTGACGACTTGGGAATACAAGAACGAGCTGGGCAAGCTGCTGCGCTTCGAGTCCACCTTCACCGAGCCCGGCAAGCTGACGAGCTTCGCGGACTACATCAGCCGCATGAAGGAGAATCAGAAAGACATCTACGTACTCTACGGGCTCTCCCGCGCCCAGCTCGAGCACTCGCCCTACCTCGATGCGCTCAAGGCACGCGGCTTCGAGGTGGCCTTCATGACTGAAAACGGCGACCAGTTCGTCATCGACAGCCTGATGCGCGTCGACGACAAAGACATCAAGGCCATCGACCGCTCCAACCTCGACCTTCCCCCGCTGGACGACGAAAACAAAGAGCCCGGCCTCGACGAAGAGAGCGCCAAGGGGCTGACCGACTGGGTGAGCGAGGCCTTCAAAGACCAGTTCAGCAAAGTCACCACGACCAACCGCGTGAGCTCGGCGCCCGCCATCGCCCTGCAGGCCGAGCACGACGTCACGCCCGAGGTGCGCGCCTACCTCAAGGCCATGGGGCAGGAAGTGCCCGAATCGCACCCCGAAATCGCCTTCAACCCGCACAACCCCATCGTGCAGAAGCTCGCCGAACTGCGCAGCAGCGACGAAGACCTAGCGCGCCTGCTGGCCGGCCAGATCATCGACACGGCCCTGCTGCGCGCGGGCCTGCTCGAAGACCCGGCGAAACTCGCCGACAACAGCTCGGCGCTCATCGCCAAACTGCTCGAAAAGTAAGCGCGGCAGGCGCCCCGGTGCGCCGCCGCCCGAAAGACACCAAGCCCCGCAGGTTCCGCGAACCTGCGGGGCTTCGGCATACCCGGCCAGCAACACACGCGGCCAGCAACACACCCGGCCACAGCGGCCACGGCGGCGGCCACACGGCCTCGGCTCGGCCGCGGCGCGGCCCGAAAAGGTGCGGCAGCGGCGCAGCCCGGGCGGGGCGGCCGCACGGCTGCTCCGGCGAGCACCCCTCACAGCAGCGTCCCGTCGGCGTAATGCTGCGCCATCAGCCCGGCCCCGATGAGCCCGGCATCCGACCCGAAGCAAGCCGGCAGCAAGCGCAAATTGGCATCGTGCACGCGGAAAAGCTGCTCGTGCAAACGCGCACGCAGCGGCTCAAAAAGCAAATCCCCCGCCTTCGCCACACCGCCGCCGATGATGAACGCATCCGGCACCACCGCATACATCATATTCATCACCAAACACGCCAGCATCTCCGCAAACTCATCGTAAAGCCCCTTCGCAATCGCATCACCGGCGCGCGCCGCCAGCTCCAGCTTGTAAGGCGTGCAATCCTCAGCGGGACGCTGCACCCCCGCAGCCGCATAGCGCGCCACCGCCTCCGCCGCCAGCTCATTATTGCCGATATACTCCTCAATCGCGCCGCGATTGCCGAAAGGCCCCACGCGGCCGCGGAAATGAATACTCGTCTGCCCCAGCTCACCCGACGACACATTGCGGCCGCGCAGCAGGCGATTGTGCACAATCACCGCCCCGCCGATACCCGTCCCCAGCGTCAGGCAAACCAAACTCTCAAGCCCCTGCCCCGCGCCGAGCTTCCACTCCGCATAGCCCATGCAATTCGCATCATTATCCAGCACCACGGGCAAGCCCAGCTGCTGCTGCATCACATCGCGCACCGGCACCTCGCGATTCCACACCGCCACATTCGTCAGCTGATACAACACACCCTTGTAAAAATCAACCCAGCCCGGCATCCCGAGCCCCACCGCGCACACATCCGGGTGGCGATCGCGCAAGCCCTTCATCGTCGCGCACATCGCATCCATAATCTCCTCCGGGCTTCCGTAAGCCGGAGTCGGCAAAGGCTGCGCCTTCTCAAGAATATCACTGCCGCAAGTCACGCCAATCTTAATCGTCGTACCGCCGAAATCCACTGCAATAGCCGGTCGAGAGTTCATGCAGCGCCATTATACGACACCCCACGCGGCACCGTCAAGCCCGCCTGATCACACAAACACAGACCCGCCCCCGCCCGCCTGCAAGAAAACACCGCATGCCGCAGTTTTAGCTTGACATTTACCCCATTCGCCTGCATCTAATACGCCTTGAAAGCCGCCGCGCCGATGCCGGATCACCAGGATCCGCGGCTGCGGCCGAGCCTCCCGACCGCCGCACGCGGCCGGGCACCGCAAGCGAAACGACCGAAAGAAACGACCGAAACCATCCCCCCACGGCAGACTCCATGTCCAAGACTCTCATCATTGCAGAAAAACCCAGCGTCGCGACAGACCTCGCCCGCGTTCTGGGCAAGCGACTCGGCAAATTCAGCAAAGACAGCGCCACCGGCAGCTACAGCAACGACACGCTCATCATCACCTCCGCCGTCGGCCACCTCGTCGAACAGAAAAAACCGCAGACCGCCGACGGCAAAAGCCTGCCGTGGAAAATGGACTACCTGCCCGTCATGCCCGCGCACATGGAACTCGAGCCCATCGCCAAATCGGCCGATCGCCTCAAAAAAGTCCTCAAACTCGCACGCAGCAAAGAAGTCACCGCCCTCGTCAACGCCTGCGATGCCGGGCGCGAAGGCGAACTCATCTTCCGCAACATCATCCGCTTCGGCAACATCCGCAAACCCATCTCGCGCCTCTGGATGCAGAGCATGACAGACGACGCCATCCTCGAAGCCTGGAGCAAACTCAAGAGCGACGCCGACATGGCCGACCTCGCCGACGCCGCCGTCTGCCGCTCCGAATCCGACTGGCTCGTCGGCCTCAACAGCACACGCGCCCTCACCGTCCTGCAATCAGCAGCCGGCGGCTTCAACGTCACCCCCACCGGCCGCGTACAAACCCCCACCCTCGCCCTGCTCGCCGCGCGTCAAAAAGAAATCCTCGCCTTCGTCCCCGAACCCTACCACGAAGTTCACGCCACCTTCCAAGCCCAAGCCGGCACCTACGACGGCAAATGGATCAACCCCGACTGGCGCAAAAACCCCAAAGAACCGCAAAAAACCCGCGACCGCATCTGGGACGAAGCCACCGCCCGAGCCATCGCCGAGCGCTGCCGCGGCCGCGAAGGACGCGTCAGCGAAACCAAAAAACCCGTCTCCGTCCCTGCGCCGCAACTCTTCGACCTCACCTCCCTGCAGCGCGAAGCCAGCAACCGCTTCGGCTTCTCCGCCCGGCGCACCCTGCAACTCGCGCAAGAATGCTACGAGAAACACAAAGTCCTCACCTACCCGCGCACCGACTCCAAATACCTGCCCGACGACTACCTCAAAATCGCCGCCCGCACCGTTGAAGCCATCCGCGACAACCTCCCCGAATTCGCCCCCCACGCCCGCGGCATCATCGAACGTCGCGGCATCAAACCCGGCAAACGCGTCTTTGACAGCAGCAAAGTCAGCGACCACTTCGCCATCATCCCCACCGGGCGCTTCGTCTCCCTCAGCGGCGACGCCGCACGCATCTTCACCCTCGTCGTCCAGCGCTTCCTCGGCGTCTTCATGCCCAACGCCGAATACGAAGACACCGAACGCACCACCATCATCCAAACCCCCGAAGCCACCGACACCTTCTACACCCACGGCCGCGTCCAACTCAGCCCCGGCTGGCGCGCCCTCTACCCCGCCGGGCAGCGCGACCGCCGCGACGAACTCTGCCCCGTCACCCCGCAAGAACGCGTCACCGCCCAACAAGTCGACGCCCGGCAAGACCAAACCAAAGCCCCGGCCCCCTACACCGAAGCCACCCTGCTCACCGCCATGGAAAGCGCGGGCAAACTCGTCGACGACGAAGAACTCGCCTACGCCATGAAAGAACGCGGCCTCGGCACCCCCGCCACCCGCGCCGCCATCATCGAAGGCCTCATCACCCAAGAATACATCGTACGCGACGGCAAAGAACTCATCGCCACACGTCGCGGCATGGACCTCATCGACCTGCTGGGCAAAATCGGCCTGAGCACCCTCTCCAGCCCCGAACTCACCGGCGAATGGGAATACCGCCTCAAACAAATGGAAAGCGGCCGCCTCGACCGCGACACCTTCATGAAAGACATACGGCACTACACCACCGAAATCGTCGACGCCGTACGCGACTACATGAAAAACGGCAAAAACCCCGACCTACCCCTCACCTGCCCCGCCTGCGGCGCCCAAGGCCTCGGCAGCCGCGTCGACGCCGTCTCCTGCAACCACTGCAAATTCCGCATCCGCCGCGTCCACGCCGGCCTCAGCCTCACCGACGACCAAATGAGCGAACTCATCACCCGCGGCGAACTCCCCGTCATGGAAGGCTTCCGCTCCAAATTCGGCAAACCCTTCAAAGCCGGCCTGCGCCTCGTCAAACCCCAGAGCGAACGCGCCACCTGGAAAGCCGAATTCTACTTTGAAAACGACAAAACCCCCGCCGGCGAACCCGGCGGCAGCGAATCACAAGGCCTCGTCGACGTCAAAGACCACGGACAACTCGAACTCTTCCTCAACGACAAACAGTGGAGCATCCCCGACTACCCCCTCGAAGGCAGCACCCGCAAAGGCTTCACCATGTCGCGCATCATCCTCGGGCAGCAAATCGAACGCAACCAACTCGACAAACTCCTCGCCACCGGCAAAACCGACCTCATCACCGGCTTCATCTCCCAGCGCACCCGGCGCCCCTTCGACGCCTACCTCACCATCGACCCCAAAAAAGGCAACGTCGCCTTCGAATTCCCCCCGCGCGAAACCAAACACAAAACCGACCCCGCCGGCAGCAAAGCCGCCCGCCGCTTCACCGCCTCAGACGCCACCCGCGAAGACCTCAGCCAAGCCACCAAACACGGCCCCATCAAAATCAAAGGCAAAGGAGAACACGAACTACTTGAAACCGAAAACGCCTGGCACATCGACGGCCTCGCCTACGGCAAAACCCGCAAACCCCTCGTCATCCCGCACACCATGTGCGGCATCACCCTCAGCCTCGACCTCGTCACCCAACTGCTCACCAAAGGCAAAACCGAACTCATCCGCAACTTCGTCAGCCACAAAACCGGGCGACCCTTCGACGCCTACCTCACCTTCACCCCGGCGACAGGCAAAGTAGGCTACGAATTCCCCCCCCGCGAATCATGAAACAGCGCCTGCTGAGCATCCTCGCCAAAACCGACCGCTTCACCAACGGCATCATCATCTGCGTCATCCTGGGCCTCCTGCTCCCCTGCCACGGCATCGGAGCCGACATCTTCGACTGGCTCACCAACGCCGCCATCATCCTGCTCTTCTTCCTGTACGGCGCCAAACTCTCGCGGCAATCCGTCATCGACGGCCTGCTGCACTGGCGCCTGCAAGCCCTCGTCGCCTTCTTCACCTTCATCTTCTTCCCCATCTTCTTCAGCCTCGTCCAGCCCCTCGGCGAACGCCTCGTCGGCTCCGCCCTCTACATGGGCCTCATCTACGTCGCCTGCCTCCCCTCCACCGTCCAAAGCAGCATCGCCTTCACCTCCGTCGCCGGCGGCAACGTCCCCGCCGCCGTCTGCAGCGCCTCCGCCTCAAGCCTCTTGGGCGTCTTCCTCACCCCCCTGCTCGTCGGCCTGCTCTTCCACACCGCCAACGCCTCCGGCGCCGCCGTCGGCCTCGACACCATCCTGCAAATCTGCTACCAAATCCTGCTGCCCTTCATCGCCGGACAAATCGCCCAACGCTGGCTCAAACCGTGGGTCGACAGCCACCGCAAACTCATCGGCTGGAACGACCAAACCACCATCTGGCTCGTCGTCTACACCGCCTTCTCCGGCGCCACGCGCGGCGGCTACTGGTCACAACTCGACGCCCGGCACCTCATCGGCCTCATCCTCCTCTGCCTCATCCTGCTGTGCATCATCCACGCCACCACCTACTTCAGCAGCAAACTCCTCGGCTTTAGCAGAGAAGACCGCATCACCATCGTCTTCTGCGGCTCCAAAAAAAGCCTCGCCGTCGGCGCCCCCATGATGATGGCCATCTTCGGCAGCCTCGACAACAACCTCCTGCTCCCCCTCATGATCTTCCACCAAGTCCAACTCGTCACCTGCGCCCACCTCGCCCGCATGTGGCACCGCGACGGCGACGACGACGGCGGCTACTAAGCCCCCGGCACACCGCGCACGCAGCCCGGCACACAGACCACACGCCGCCCCGCCACCCCGGCACCACGCCCCCGCAGCCCCTGCACACCGCACACCCCGCAGCCGCCCCGCCGCCGCCCCCGCACACAACACCACCCAAGCCCTGCTCCCCTCTCCCCCTGCCATGCCACCCACCCTAGCAGAAAGCGCCCCTGAATTCATCCGCTGGAGCAGCCCGCACATCATCGCCCTCATCCTCACCATCCTCACCGCCGCCGGCATCCTCCGGCTCGGGCGGCGCTGCAGCGAACGCGGCCGGCGCCTCATCTGCCGTAGCCTCGCCATCATCATCGCCCTGCAATTCATCAGCGAATACATCTGGCGAACCTTCAGCGACGCCTACGGCCCGTGGGAATGGAACCTCCCCCTGCACTTCTGCTCCTTCATGAGCGTCACCTCCGTCATCGCCCTCTGGTGGCATCCCCGCTGGGCCTGCGCCCTCGTCTACTTCGGCGTCCTCGCCGCCAGCATCCAAGCCCTCATCACCCCGGCCATGGCAGACGGCTACCCCAGTGCGGCCTTCTTCGTCTTCTTCATCTCACACGGCCTCCTCATGGTCGTCGCCCTCGCCATCCCCGTCCTCCTCGGCTGGCGCGCGCGCGGCTGGGACGACCTTCGCACCGTCCTCCTCATGGACGCCTACGTGCTACTCATCATCCCCATCAACCACTGGCTAGGCACCAACTACGGCTACACCGAAGGCCCGCCCGTCCCCGGCACCCTCCTCGACTACCTCGGCCCCGCCCCCTGGTACTACCTCTGGGTCCAACTCCCCGTCCTCGCCGTCTTCCGCCTCATGATGCTCCCCGTCCACGACAAGAGCGAAGAGTGAAGCCCCCGCGCCCCACTCCCCCACAACCCTCACCCCAAACGGAGCGGCTGCCGCTCATCTCTTTTCTCTTCTCTTCACCAAACGCTTGCGCTTCGGGTCATACTTGAATCCGGCAATCGATCCGTCCAAAATCATGGGCAAAGCCTGACGAATCACCGAAATCGGAACTACATACCACTCTCTGGGGTACGTTTTCTTGCCGTGCTCATCCACAACTTCAAGTTTCAGCTGAGCACAGTCAAATAGATGGTGAATCAGCGTCTCAAACCGGTGCACGTTCGGGAAATTACACTGGTACGAGAGCAAAACCTTAACCCCGGACATCAAATACGTACCTTGAGACTCAGCATTCCGAACCCTCTCTTCCACACTTCCCGTGGTAACACCGATCTTGTACAAATGCTTGATTCCCTTGATCTGAGGATCCTTGCTGAGTGAACGCAGTACATAAATAAAGCCCCCCACCTCACTGTCGTCAGAACCTGGCTTTACAACATCAGGCGAAAGCTCAAGATTTTGCGGTTCCAGCTCTGAAATAAGTTTTCCTTCACTGTAAAGTGTCCTGTACAAGGATCTCACGAGGACATTACTCTCCGTACCATTATCATAGATTAAGCGTATGCGGAAATTTTTCTGCTTTGACGACGAAATGTGCTCTTCTTTTTCACGAGAAGCAACATAAGCAAGCATGTCATGGCAGATGACAAAATGCCCGGCTTCAAGTTGCTCAGGCTTGCGCCCAGCCACATCGAAAACGTGCCTGCGCCCACTCAGAAGATCCTCACGACACTGTTCAAACAGAGGGCGGTATGCCTCAAAATTTTTGCAGACCTTCCTCTCCGCCTGCTTCTCAGGCTTAGTCCGGCGTTTCTTGGGTAAAGAAGATGTATCGAAAATTGAAGAAGGAGCGGCAGCCATGATGTCATCTAACCCCGATTGCACGACCTCGTCAAAGGAAGTCGGGGGAGAAGCCAGCAGATGGTGCCTGTCATAAGGCATGAGTTTGCGGGTCTTTTCCACATCCATGCGCAGGCCGCTCAAGCGCGCACCCAGACGCCGTTCCGCGATATTTCGTGTCTGAAGCTCCGGCTCTGAACCGTGCTTATCAACCCAGGCTTGTATCTCTTCGAAAGACTCCACAAGCCTGTCTCTCTCACTCGGGGCAGGATGAGCCTCCGGCAGAGAAAGGTCAATGCCAAGTCGATCGGCATCCTCAAAAATGGCCCTGAGACGCGCATCAAGTTTATTGTCCATCGGCTTCTCTGCGTTTCTTCTCTTTTTTGATCACAAGCATTGCCTCACCCAGTGTCGACTCCAAACGATCCTCTGATGCCATATCTGGCTCCCGACCACCATTTGCCTTGATGAACTCCCGAATCGCATTCCAGTGCATGATTGCATTCTCGAGGGACATGGCCGTTCTCTTCTCCATGATCGCATCACGGATGAGGCGCAACGTTGGTTTATCAAGTTGCTTGGACAAAATCTCAAAAGCATCTTCAAACGGATTGATGGACGAGATGAGATTAATATCCAAATCCTCGATATTGATAAAGCGGTTGCTGATCTCGATGAAGCGTCTCGTCTTGCCATCCTTTTCTTCCTCCACGATCCGCGACTTCTTGACAAAGATGTCTGCCAGAAGATAATCCTTAATCTCTTCCACTTCGGCAGCCTCAAGCCCCTCGTATTTCTCTTCAATAATCTGAGGGATCAAATAGCGATTCACAATCTCGGGGTAGAGATCCTTATCGGCCATGAACTTCTGAGTTCGTGGATCCTGAAAAAGAGCAACCTTTAGATCAGAAAGGTCATTCTCAATGATATCCTTGACGCGATCAGATGAGGGATCCTTCATGCCCTTAATTTTGATCGTCCTAGGCAAATCTTCTTCTCTGTTAGCAGTCTTACTCAAGAAAGAAAAATCAGGGGCCAGCACCTGCTCCATCATCAATGAAGCAGAGATTGCTTTTAACAAGTTGTTGACAGACAAGATAACCTCGTCCTGCGTCGCTGCCGGAGCCGCCACGAGATTCGTAAATTGCGTATGAAACTTGTTGGGATAATCGCGCGTGGCGCGCCCGATGATCTGAATCACCTCCGTCAGAGAGCTTCGATACCCAATCGTCAGAGCATGCTCACACATCGGCCAGTCAAACCCCTCCTTCGCCATGCCAAGAGCGATGATGATGTCCAAGTCCTCAGGTTTCTGAACATGGCGCAAGTAATCGACAACTTTGTTGCGACGCAGCGGAGTATCCTCGACAAGATCCGCCACCTTCAGCCGGCGCCCATCTTTTGCTCTGACGTAGATAATCCCCGTCTCCGAGTCGGCCCCCTCAACGCAGCCTATAGCTTCGAGGATTCCGTCAACTTCCGCGTTCTTATCTTTCGTAGAAGCTGCACTGTTGACGCTGGGGATGTGAATGATCGTCTTCTTGTTGATATCCAAAACCTCGGGAATGGCGTCAAGATAGGAGCCTTGATAGAAATGATAGCCGATCCCCAGACTCCTTAAATACTTGTAGCCATTAAGCTGGTCGTAGTAGGTATAGACAACGCGCGAGAACTTGCTCTCGTCGGCTGGCAAGAGAATAGGGACACTATCCCCACGGAAATAAGACCCCGTCATGGCAATCACATGAGCATTGGTCTTGCTCAAAACCTCATGCACGAGCGCCCCCAGGCGGCTATTAGTCTGATCGGCCGAAACGTGATGAAACTCATCAATAGCCAACAGACACTCATTGAAGGCTTCAGTCGGCAATCCCTCAAAGGCAAAGCGCAGGGTCGCGTGAGTGCATATGAGGATGCGAGCCGTGGAATCTGTCAAGAACTCCTTGAACTTGGCAATTTTCCCCGAGTTACTGTCAGAGCCAACCGTGCAGAGATTGTAGCGCTCATCAGGCTCCCAGTCGTATTCAAAGCCGTACCGACTCAGCGGAGTAGCAGCAAAAGAGCTGCCGATCGTGCGCTCAGGCACAGCGACAATTGCCTTCTTGATTCCTTGATGATTCAACTTATACAGAGCCAAGAACATGAGGGCGCGGCTCTTCCCTGATGCAGGAGGTGCCTTCAGTAAGAGATACTGTTCCTTGCGTTTTTCATACGCTCGAGCTTGCATTTCACGCATTCCAAGCGCATCTGTTGCCGTGCTCTTGCCGGTGCAGTGATATTCTACCGTTAAAATATTCTCGTTCATTGCTGGCTATCTGTCATTTGTTCGTACAGGCTGAATAAACAAATCAATCGCTCTTCATCGTTATTGAAACCCTTGGGGTTATAGATACGATCCACGAGATCGTCCACTTTGTCATGTGCTTTTCGCAGATCCGGAGGCATGTTCTTCGGGTCGTACAATTCGGCCAGAGTCTTATCACTGTGCGCTTCGCGCGCATCAAGAACGCCAAAGGCCGCGAGCTCGAGCCGCTGTTTCTCCTCATCACTGAGCGGCCGGATCGGAAACGTATTATAGCAGAGCGAGGCAGAATATCTGAAATCAGTCTTGAGTCTCCCGCACGCAACCCCCACCCACACCATGTGCATCTTTGACGTCAGAACGGCAAAAAGCCATGGTTCCGCTCCATAAATGGCAAATGCCGCATCCGATATCACAGTATCATCATTCAAAAAACCTATGGGAATATACTCACGATTTTCAGACGAAACCCTGGGAAATATGATTGAAAGACCCTTCATGTGCCTAATCTCACAGAACAGGTGAGGCGTCAATGCACTTTCTCTTGTTTTTTTTCGTGTGCTTGCTAACCTGAATTTACGGCACTTCTCAAATCTCTCGCGGAAATAGGGCATGTTCTGTATGGCAGAAATATCAAAATTTGACAACCAAAAACAGTATCTAACTGTACCTTTTATAAACTCGCTAGCTCCGACATATCGCTTAATATGATACCGGATCGGGGGAAAACTTCTGATGCATTCTTCTTTTTCTTCCTCGCTCAAAAGCAGAGCGCCATCATCCGCAGGCATATTACCAAATGCTATTGGAGGAAGCTTTGATATTGGATTATCTAATGAGCTTATAAACCATGTTTTACCAGAGCGCACATATGGTGATATCTCATCAACGTTCCGAACATGTTCGCCTTCGAAAATACGGCATTTCCGTGCGTAGGCTCCGTCACGAATCCCCAGAATTACGCAGGTAACCCCAGCCTGATTTCTTGCATTATTAGTCCACTTGAAAGATGAATATGCGAACTCGATAACTATACCGCTCTTGAGAATAGGTTCCCACAAGCAGGGGACCTGTTCTCCCTGAGTGATAGAATTAGTCGAGACAAAGGCACACCGAGACGGAGTTTTCCTGATGTACTGGGCTCCGAGGTAAAACCAAGCAGAAATGTAATCAAGTATTCGGTACGAAGGGAGATTGAAAAAGACATGATGCATATCCTCCTTTTGCTCAGTGCTCTGACCTTTTTTTCCTATGTACGGAGGATTGCCAAAAATGAAGGTCTCACCACATTCTTCCGTTACTGGCTCAGCATTGGCAAATAGAGGGTCAAGATAATATAACGGCCTTGAAAAGTGTTCTGAATGAGGGCAAACTTTGTCCCAATCCAATCTTAAAGCATTGCCCAGCACTATATGGTCATTAGGCTTGAGGGGCAAAGTGGGCACGGACGCAGCAAAGCGCTTCTCAAATTCCTGATTCATTTGATGATCCACAAGCCAGAGAGAAAGCACAGCGATCTCATGTGCGAAATCATCGATCTCGATTCCGTAAAACTGACTGATGGAAACGCGCGGTTGATGGAGAAGAATTCCTCTGATCGCTCCTAGTTGTTTACGCACATCGTCCAGGGCTTCCACAACATCCATCTCTAATCTACGCAGCTCCTTGAAGGCAATGAGGAGAAAGTTACCGCTGCCGCAGGCAGGGTCAAAGCATTTGATCTGACACAGGCGAATCAACAGTTTCTCAAGCTTGCGCTCATCCCCCACAGCCTTCTCATACTCCTCACGGAGTTCATTGAGGAATAGAGGATTGAGAACTTTCATGATATTCGGGACAGAGGTATAATGCTCACCCAAATGGGCACGCTGTTCCGGGGAGATGCACGCTTGAAACATGTTGCCGAAGATGTCGGTATTAATCCCGGACCAGTCCAACGACCCCGCCTCAATAACGGCTTGCCGCGACTTGAGTGAAAAATGCGGAGAGGCATGCAAATCTCGGAACAATCCTCCATTTACGTAAGGGAACTGCCTCACCGCTTCCGGCGCCGCTTCCCGCTTCGGAGAATCGTCCGGCTCATTCATGATCGCGAATATTCGATCGAACCAAACATTGAGATCTGAACCGTCGGGAGAAGTCAGATTGTTGATGGAAGACGTGAAGGCCCCGGCAGTAGCGAACAAGCCGCTGTCTTCAGCAAAGAAGCAGAAGAGCAGTCTAGCCATGAAAACGTTCATGTCATGCTCGGAGATGCTTGGGTTATCATGCTTGATGGCGTCGTACAGCTTGCCCATCCGACGGGCTGCCTTCACATCGGCGAGGCTATCCACAGCAATTTGTCCCTTCTCGTACCCCGCCAAAGGCAGAAAGAAGTCGTAGTGAGCATCAATCTTGCAGCGCGGGAACTCGCGTGTATCTCCCGTTTTGGTATCGTAGCAAGCCCACGTCACCCCATCGCTGGCCACAAGGAAGCGTGGGTTGTACCTCATTATGCCCTTGTCCTGCTTGGCCTCGACAAGCAAGCTCTTAAGCTGCCTGCTAGGAGCTTTGATAAAATAAAGCTTATTCTTCCACAAGATCTCCCCCTCTCCTCGCGGCACACCCAAATTGCCTGATTTCAAGCGGGCCATGGTAGCTTTGGAGACGCCATAGGCAAGGAGCACATCATAGATGAAATGGTCATTCCCTTCGTTAGGAATTTGGGACAGGGCCTCCTCGATCTGGGTAGGGGACAGGTTTTTCATGGGGAGCTTGCAGAAGACGGTGAGCTATTCTACACCGCCAAGAGGCAGAAATCAAGATGCAAAGGGGTGTTCTGAAAGAGGGACTGAGAAAATCTGCGTTTGAACCTGCCTCTCTACTCACCCCGCTCAACGAGCTGCACTGAAATCATCCTGGCACACGACACACAAACACAGAGGCAAAACAGCGTTGTGTCTCATCGTCGGGGCTCAAGAAGTAATCTCTCGAGCCTTTCCGCTTGCCTGCGCCGCGGCTGAGTGCCATTCTGCGGCGCAGGCAGGTAAATCATTCTACGCCGAATGCCGTCCAGGATACTTTATAGCCATAGATCAGATTGTTGTACCACGTTTTTATCTCCAATACAAACCCTGTAGCAGAAACGCTTACGGCAGCAATTTCTAAACGGTTGACCGTGTGCAACAGAGGCTTATTATCTTGGCTTTTGAATTGAGATTCCTCAATGAACTGACCTTCGTCGACGCGATCCAAGGAAAGCACGACGAAGGGGCGTTCTTTATAAGGTACTGGGAAAATAACCTCCTGACGATCATCTCTCACAGGAGGCAGGTGCTTCCGGTAATATTCTTGAAAAACAAATCCTTGTTGAATCTTCATCGTTGGATAGAATTAGGGTCTACTTTAGTCTTAACAGCGGATACTTCGTCGTAGCTCGTATTGGAAACGTGCGGGTTACCTCCCTCATTTAATAGCAATGGCCCATTTATTGCTGAATCTTTAATAATGACAGTCTGTGCTCCGTTGGCAGATTGAGTTTGCTCATTTTTTTCCACGCTAATTTTAAGCACTAGGGAAATTGATAATCCACAAGCCGCCAGGGAAGTCAGCGCTGTCACGGCTAACTTGATCAGCGTTTGCCACTCGCTCGAACTCCATACAGCGATTGTAAGCGCTGCCCATAGAATGATCACGAGCGCAAGAAAGATGCTGTTTTTATCGACCTTCATCACTGTTAGCTTAACATATTATAAACATAAGGCAAGACAGAAATCGCATGGAAGACGGATACCCGCAGGGCCTGAGGCGCCGTATTGACTTCAGTGAGCTCTGTGTTACAATGCGGCGTAAAAGCTATGAGCACACCGAGCACGAAGAAGGGTTCCATTTATATCCTGACGAATCCGTCGTTTCCGGATTACGTGAAGATCGGGTACGCGGATCATGTCGGGGCTCGCGTGCGGCAGTTGAATCGCTCGGAGTGCACGCCTTTTGCTTTTCGCGTGTACGCGACGTACGAGGTTTCGGAGCGTTTGGCGGATAAGGAGCTGCACCGCGTGATTGATCGGCTGAATCCGGGTTTGCGTTCTTCTGAGCTTTGTCAGGGGCGGCTGAGGGTGCGCGAGTTTTATGCGATGAGGCCGGAGGAGGCTTATGAAATTTTGGAGGCTCTGGCGTTGATTCACGGTTGCCCTGAGCGTCTTCATCTGGTTCAGGCGAGTGAGAAGGAGCTCGGCGAGGAGGAGCAGGCTCTCCGCATGGCGGAGGGGAAAGGGCTGAGGCGGGCTCGCTTTTCGTTTGCGCTCTGCGGGATTGAGCCGGGGAAGGTGGTGGAGTTTTGGTATACGTACCGAAAGCCTTCGGGGATTTTGTGCCCCGTGCTCGATGGTGAGCATGTGGAGTATGAGGGTCGGGCTTGGTCGCTTTCCGGCCTGGCGCGCCGGCTCACGGGGGGCGGAGAGGGCTGTATTATTCCATTTTAAGGCCGTTGACTAAATTAACGGGTCGATCAATCGTTCCTTATTCTCGTCGTGAAGAGTAAGGAAAAGCTTATTCTCAAGTTTCGGGGTTTTGAAATGCTGCGCAGGGCTCCCCTGCTCCGCTGGTGATGCAAGAAGCCCCCGCGTGCCGGGTGTGCACGCGGGGGCTTTTTCGGCGCTGCGCCCGCTGCTGAGAGGGGTTTCAGCGCGGGGCTTTAGCCGCTGTTTCAGCGGGTGAGCTGGCGGCAGGCTTTGACGGTGTTGGCCATGAGCATGGCGATGGTCATGGGGCCGACGCCGCCGGGGACGGGGGTGATGGCGCTGCAGAGGTCGCGTACGTTGTCGAAGTCGACGTCGCCGACGATGCGGTAGCCTTTGGGGCTGCTGCTGTCCGGGATGCGGTTGATGCCGACGTCGAGGACGACGGCGCCGGGTTTGATGTGCTCGGCGGTGATCATGTGGGGTTTGCCGACGGCGGCGACGATGATGTCTGCGCTGCGGCAGATTTCTGCGAGGTTGCGCGTGCGGGAGTGGGCGATGGTGACGGTGGCGTTGGCTTTTTTGCTGACGAGGAGGTTGGCCATGGGTTTGCCGACGATCATGCTGCGCCCGATGACGACGGCGTGTTTGCCGGCGGTTTCGATGCCGTAGGCTTTGAGGAGTTCCATGCAGCCGAGCGGGGTGCAGGGGACGAAGCCTTCGTCTTCTTCAAGGACGAGTTTGGCGACGTTGACGGGGTGGAAGCCGTCGACGTCTTTGCGCGGGTCGATGGTGAGGACTACGGCTTCTTCGTCGATGTGTTTCGGCGGGGGGCTTTGGACGAGGATGCCGTGGATGCGGTCGTCGGCGTTGAGTTGCCGGATGAGGTCGATGAGTTGGTCTTGGGTGGTTTCGGTGGGCAGGGCCCATTTTTGGGAGTAGATGCCGAGTTCGGCGCAGGCTTTGACTTTGGAGCCGACGTAGACTTGTGAGGCGGGGTCTTCGCCGACGAGGACGACGGCGAGGCCGGGGGTGCGGCCTTGGGCGGTGAGTTCGGCGATTTCTGCTTTGAGTCCCTGCCGGATGCGCCGGGAGATTTCTTTGCCGTTGATGAGGGTGGTGGTCATGGTGCTTCGGGTTCGGTGGCCGAGGTGGGTGTTTGTTGTTGCCGGGCTTCGGCTTCCAGCTCGGCGAAGGTGGGGAAGTCGGGGGCGCCGCCGATGAGGGCTTGTTCGAGGCGGCGGCAGTGTTGTTTGATGCTTTCGTCGTCGAGGTCGCGGGGGATTTCAAGGGGTTTGCCCCAGTGGAGTTCGACGCGGCTGAAGGGTTTGGGGATGATGAAGGCGTCCCAGGCTTTGGTGATGCGCCAGCAGTGCGGGATTTCGATGCGGACGGGGATGATGGGCAGTCCGCTCATGGCGGCGGCTTTGATGACGCCGGGGTGGCATTTGTAGCGCGGGCCTTTGGGGCCGTCGGGGGTGATGCACATGCAGCAGCCTTCTTTGAGTTCGCGCATGAGGTCCATGAAGCCGGCGACGCCGCGGCGGTGGCTGGAGCCGCGGACGGCGCGCATGCCGTAGTCTTCAGCGATGGTGGCGAGCATGGCGCCGTCTTTGCTGGCGCTGGTGAGCATGCTCATGGGGATGCTGCCTTTGAGGATGTATTTGTAGAAGTGGCAGGGGACGAAGGTGCGGTTGTGCCAGAGGGCGATGATGACTTGGCGTTTGCCCATGTGCGGGTCGCCGTCGTTGATGAGGCGTTTGCGCAGGGTGCAGCAGATGCTCCAGATGGCCAGCCACAGGATGTGTCCGAGGGGGCGTGACCACCATTTTGCGCGCAGTTCTCCGGCCATGGGTTGTTTTTTAGCTGTTGAAGGGGTTGTCGCTGCCGGTGCTGCTGCCGCTATCCCAGGCGGGGTGGTTCCAGTCGCCGGGGGAGAGGTCGGCGGGGGTGGCAGGGGTGGCAGGGGTGCCGGGGGTTGGGGCGGCAGGTGCGGGGGTGGAGGGGGTGTTGCTGCCGGGGGAGGAGGGGATGCCGGTGTCGTCGAGCAGGCCGGGGTTTTGCAGGAGGCCGTCGATGAGGTGGTCGTTGTAGTTGACGCGTTTGCGGTTGATGCGCTGCGGGTCGGCGGCGTCGTCGAGTTGGCGGGAGTTGTCGGTGGGGGCGTTGATGCTGCCGCTGACTTTGGTGTTGAGCCAGCACCAGGGGGCTTGTTGTTCGTAGACGGGGTCGGGAAGGCCGTCTTCGTATTCGCGGTTGGCGCGGCTTTCGGGGATGCCGTAGCCGATGGTGCCGTCGAGTTGGTTGCGGCTGTCGAGCCGGATGTCGAAGCGGAGGTTGATTTTGCCTTGTTCGCGCATGTCACCGTCGCGGGCGATGAGGGTGAGGTTGCCGTCTTTGTTTTGTAGGGTGACTTTGCCGTCAGGCAGGGTGATGACGCGGTAGTCGTTCTGCCAGTCGGCGCGCTGGTGTTTGCAGAGGGTGCTGAGGGCGGGCAGGCCTTTGAGGGTGATGTTGTAGAGGTCGAATTGTCCGCTGAAGACGGGGCGCGGTTGGTTGAAGGGGAGTTCGACTTGGATGCGGCTGTTGCCTTGGTTGCGCGCGAGGGTGACTTGGGCTTTGAAGATGTTTTCAAAGCGTGCGGCGGTGAAGAGTTCGAAGGGGAGGTCTTGGGCTTCGACTTTGTAGGGGCCGGCGAGTCGGGCGCCGTTGCGCAGTTCGCCTTTGAGGCTGAGGTATTGGTCTTGCTGGCCGGGGTTGGCGGATCGGATGTTGAAGCTTTCGATGCCGTCGGGGCTCAGCAGGCAGGTGGCTTCGTCGAGTTGGCGGCTTTGCATGCCGCGCAGTTTGAGGTTGCCGCCTTTGAGGATGACGGAGCAGATGGTGCGGTTGTTGCGCGGGTAGTAGAGGTAGGCGCCGGCTTGTTCGATGCCGATGATTTCGGTGTGGCCGCTGTCGCTTTGGTTGTCGGTTTTGACGAGGCTGAGGTTGACGGCGCCGCAGTTGACGCGTTTGATGTCCCAGAGTTCTTCGCCGCTGAAGAGGGGCATTTGCATGGCGTCGAGGTCTCCGTTGACGCTGATGTCTGCCCGGCCGATGTTGATTTGGTCGCTACAGGGTTTGCCGAGGATGTAGCTGCGGGCGGAGAGGGAGCCTTTGAGTTTGTTCAGGACGACTTTGCGGATCAGGTGGCCTTGGGGGAAGGTGGCTTCGATTTGTTCGATGCTGAATTCGTTGCCGTCGGTGCTGATGCCGCTGCAGGTGACGCTTTCGGCTCCCCAGGCTTCTTTGAGGGCTTCGCCGGTTTGGATGAGTTTGGCGTCAAAGGTGCTCATGCGGTAGGCGAAGTAGGAGCCGAAGGCGACGCCGAGTACCAGCAGGATGATCAGGCAGAGAATGCCGGAGCGGAGGCTGCGACGCCGCTTTTCGCTCCGGCTGACCATGACGCGCTTTTTCTTGACGACGCGTACGACTTTGGTGCCGTCGGCGCGGACGATGACTTCGCGCGATTTTTCTTTGCCGGGGGCGTCTTCGTTGAGTTTTTTGATGATGTTGCGGACTTGGGAGTTGTCCGGTTCATCGTCTCGTTCGTCCTCGCGGTCGTCGTATTTTCTCATGTTTAGTTCTCAGGGGTGGCGATGAGTTGGTCGCTGGGTTTGTCGCCGGTTTGGAAGTCGCGGCCGGTCGGGTCGACGATGTCTACTTTGGCAAAGTAGAGGACGGCTTTGCGTGTGCGCGAGCTGCCTTCGGAGCGGAAGAGGCGGCCGACGAGGGGAAGGTCACCCAAGACGGGAACTTTGTCTTCGTATTCGATGACGCGCGCTTCTTTGAGTCCGCCGAGGACGAGGACGGAGCCCGAGGCGACGGTGACTTTGGTGTTGATGCGGTAGCGCTTGATCATCGGTTGGAGGATTTGGTTGTCGGTGAGTCGCACCATTTGGAAGCCGTCTCGCTGCCAGAGGGCGGCTTCGATGGGTTGCCCCCAGTTGACGAAGCCTTCGAATTCGTTGAGGGTGGTGGTCAGCGAGAGGGTGACGGCGCTGGCGTCTCCGTTGATTTCGGCGTTGTGTACTTGGATGATGGTGCCGAAGCCGTTGAGTTCATCGTCGCTCATGCCGAAGCGGGTGAAGTCGGTGGGGTGGGCGGGGATGGCGGCGAGGGCTTGGCCGTTGTTGTTGTCGTTGTTGTTTCCGTTCCCCCATCCGTTGATGGTGACGGATTCGATGCTCGGGCTGTCGTAGCCGGAGGGGAAGAAGAGTTCGCGGACGCTGCCGAAGGAGATTTGTTCGTCGCGGTCGGGCTGGAAGACGATTTGCGGACGCTGCAGGACGTCGACGCCTTTTTGCTGGGCAAGGCCGCGCATCAGGACGGTGACGTCGGCGGTGTTCCAGATGCCGCGCAGGCCGAAGATGCCGGGGGATTTGCTGGTTTCTCGCGGGACGTATTCGGAGACGGAGCCGGTGCTGATGAGGCGGTCGATGTTGCTGGCTGCCAGGACGCTGGCGCCGGAGCGAAGGCCGTCGGTGACGTGCGGGGCGGCGGCGTCACCGATGCCGCCGTCGATGCTGACGCCGGCGGTGGTTGCTCCGGTGGGGGTGACGCCGCCTCCGGTGAAGGTTTTGCCGCCGAGGCTGGCGTTGAACATCCATTCAAAGCCGAGGTCGTCGAGTTGTTCTTCCGAGACTTGCACCATGATGACGCTCAGGACGACGACGCGATGCTCGCTGATGGGGACGTTGAGCAGTTCGGCGATTTGATCCATGTTGTAGGCGGTGTTGCGCACGTGCATGATGCGCTCGGAGGGGATGTAGCGCACGTGCGAGCCTTCGGGGAAGGAGATGCCGTAGCTCTTGAGGGTTGCTTTGGGGTCGATGCGGCTGACGCTGATGGAGGAGAAGCCGCCGTCTTCGTCTTCTTCTTCGCTGTCGTCGCCGCGGGTGCGGTCGAAGAAGTGCGGCGGGACGATGAAGCTGCGGTCGATGAGCGGGCCGAAGTCTTTGCCGGAGTAGGTGAGGACGAGGCCTTTGTCGTCAAAGTAGTAGGAGATGCCCATCTGGTTGCAGAGGATGTCGAGCAGGCCGGTGATGGATATCTGGCTGAGGTTGAGGGTGACGCGCCGGTTTTGCAGGTCTTTGTAGCCGGGGGAGTCGATGGTGCCGAAGAAGGGGATGACGTTGATGTGGCCGCGCGAGACGCCTTGGTTGTTGGCTTCGTCGCGGCGGATTTCGGCGCGCAGGAGGTCGACGACGTCGTTGATGGTGGCTTCTTCGAGGATGACTTGCGGCAGGATGATTTGCGAGAGGCGTTCTTCGTAGGCGCTGCCGTCGATGTTGGCCGAGCTGTCCTGCCGGGTTTGTTCGCTGAGTTCTTGGGCGCGGGCGTCGATGGGTTCAAAGTAGGGGTCCGTCGGCGGGGTCATGTCGTAGGCGGCGTCGACGTCGGCCAAGGCTTTGGCGCGGTAGGCGTCGCGGACGCCGGCGAAGTACTGCATTTTCCGGTTGTTGCAGCGCTCGATGCCTCGCTGGGCCGCTGAGTTGTATTTGTCTATTTTGAGGACTTCTTGGAAGGTGCTGATGGCTTGGTCGTATCGCCCGAGGCCGTAGTAGCCTTCGGCGAGGGTCAGCAGGCGCTGGACTTCGTGGACGTTGCCGACGTGCTCGGGGGTGAGGGCCGGGTTGGTGCGCACGGGGTCGTCGGTGTAGCTGAGTTCTCGGTGCGCTCGTTTGTTGTCGGGCGAGAGTTCGATGGCTTCCAGCAGGAATTCGCGGGCTTCGTCGCTGCGGCCGACTTGGCGGTAGTCGATGGCTTTGGCGATCAGGGCGTCGGAGAGGCTGTCCTTGATGAAGCGGACTTGTTTTTCCGAGGCGGGGGCTTTGGGGATGACGCTCAGGGCGCTGCGATAGAGGTCGACGGCGTCGGAGTATTTTTTCTCTGTGTAGGCTTGGCGGGCCTGCTGCACGAGGAGCATGGCGTCGCGGACGGCGGCTTGCCGTCTGGCTTTTTGCTGCTGGGCGACGTCGGCGGTCGACGCCTCGCTCTGCGCGAAGGCGTGGGGCGCGGCGGAGAGAGTGCCCAAGGCGATGCTTGTCAGGAGAAACGCACGAGATAACGGTCTCATCATGGGAAGTGCCTTTATGCTATCAAATGACGGGGCGGAAGTCACTCTCAAAGTTTGCTTTCGCTGAAAAAAACGATGCAAAAGGGGCCTCGGGCTGCCGTTGTGGTTGCAGTCCGAGGCCCGAGCTGTGATGGGGGTCGTGTGGCTTCCGGCCTTTCTCAGGAGTTGGGTGAGTCGGGCAGGAAGCCTTTGATTTTGCCGATGCGCGTGGGGTGTCTGAGTTTGCGCAGGGCTTTGGCTTCGATTTGGCGGATGCGCTCGCGGGTGACGTTGAATTGGCGCCCGACTTCTTCGAGGGTGCGGGGGTTGCCGTCCGCCAGGCCGAAGCGCTGCTCGATGACGGCGCGCTCGCGCTCGTTGAGGGTTTTGAGGACGCCGGTGAGTTTGTTGCGCAGGGAGGAGAAGGCGGCGCCTTCCATCGGGTTTTCGGCGCTCTTGTCTTCGAGGAAGTCGCCGAAGGAGGTGTCATCGGAGTCGCCGACGGGTTGCTGCATGGAGATGGGTTGCTGCGCCATTTTGAGGACGCTGCGCACGCGCTCGACGGCCATGCCGGATTCGGCGGAGATTTCTTCGGGTGTGGGTTCGCGCCCGAAGTCCTGCACGAGTTTTTTCTGGACGCGCATGAGTTTGTTGATCGTTTCGATCATGTGCACGGGGATGCGGATGGTGCGCGCTTGGTCGGCGATGGAGCGTGTGATGGCTTGGCGAATCCACCAGGTGGCGTAGGTCGAGAATTTGTAGCCGCGGCGGTATTCGAATTTTTCCACGGCTTTCATGAGTCCCATGTTGCCTTCTTGGATGAGGTCGAGGAAGGCGAGGCCGCGGTTGGTGTATTTTTTGGCGATGGAGATGACGAGGCGCAGGTTGGCTTCGATCATTTCCTGCTTGGCCACCTGGGCTTCTTTCATGCTGCGCTTCATGGATTTGTAGTTCTCGAGGAACTCGGGAATGGTCATCCAGAGGCTCATTTCGTATTCCTGAAGGGCGTCGTCGACTTCTTTGTTGTCGGGGTTGCTGTCTTTCTGGCGCAGCAGTTTCATGACGCGCTGGCGAATTTCGCGGATGCGCTGCACGAAGTTTTCGTAGACTTTGCCCTTGAAGGAGAATTGTCTGTAGAGTTCGCCGAGTTCGCCGAGGCACTCTTCAAAGTCTTTCTGGTAGGCGGAGACGGATTTTTTGCGACGCATGGCGACGCGCATGCGGGCGTAGGAGGAGCGGGCGTCCATGTACTTGTCGTACACTTTGCTGATGAGGCCCTGCACTTTTTTCATGTATTTGTCGCGAGGGTCGCTGTCCATGACGACGCGGTCGAAGCGCTCTTGGTTGTGCTGGACTTTGTCGGCGGTCTCCATGTAGTATTCGGCGACGACGCCGAATTTGTTGAGGCACTGCTTGAGTTCGGTTTCGGCTTGGTCGATGCGGCGCGATTTCTTGACTTCGTCCTGGCGCGAGAGGAGGTCTTTTTGCCCCATTTGTTTGAGGTACATGCGGACGGGGTCGTCGAGGATGTCGTGCTCGTCTTCGGCTTTTTCGGCGTCGGTTTCGTCGCCGGAGTCGACGAGGCGGCGGCGTTCGTTGTAGTTGTCGACGTCGGAGGCGTCGATGACGTCGATCTGCATGTTGCGGAAGCGCTCCATGATGGCCTCGTAGTCTTCGGGGGCCATGACTTCGTTGGGCAGCACTTCGTTGATATCATCGTAGGTGAGGTAGCCCTGCTCGCTGGCCATCAAGATCAGTTCGCGGATTTTGGCCTGGACGTCCGGGGTGTCGACGATGCTGCCGATGCTGCCGTCTTTGTGGATGGCGGCGGAGGAGATGGGGGTGGGAGCGGCGGGTGCGTCGTCGCGCACTTCGACGCCGAGGGCGTGCAGGCGCTCGAAGAGGCGTTCTTGGTCGAATTCTTCGTAGCCGTCGGCCGGCAGGGACGAGAAGATGTCGTCGTCCATCACGTAGCCGCCGTTCTTTTTGGCCAGTGCCAGCAGGGTTTTGAAGGCGGTTTTGAGGGTGATGTCGTCCGGGAAGAATTCTTGGAGGTCTTTGGCGGAGACGCGGGGGTTGAAGGTGTTGCGCGTTGATTTGGCTCGCGCTGCGCCGCGCGGCTTGGCGTCGCCTTTGTCTTCAGGCTTGGGTTTGGATTCGGCCTTGGCTTTGGTTGCGGCTTTGGCGGCGGGCTTGGCCTTGGCGGGTGATTTCGCCGCGGCTTTGGCTTCCGGCTTTTCTGCGGCCGGGGCGGCGGGCTTCTTTTTGGCTTCGGGAGCCTCGGTCACCGTCTTTTTTTCTGAAAGCTCTGCGGTGCTTTTGCCGGTTTTGCTTCGGGTGTTCCGCTTGGTGCCGGTCTCTCCGGCACTGTTTTGCTGCTTTTTCTTCGGCGTCGACATATCAGTGGATGAGAATCAGGGGTATACTCCACCCTCTACACGTTTTGTCAAGTTTAACTTGAAAACGCGGGGGTTATTGTAGATGTTTTTCACTTTTTGTCAAGTCAAAAGAATCCGCCCGGCGCTTTTTTTCGCTATTTTGTGTCACGGGGGAGGTCTGTTTGGTGGGGGCGAACTTCGGGGCGGGTTTCGCGGTGAGGGGGCTGCATCGGCTATCTTTTGGTGTTGTATACGCATTCAGGGTTTGACACGGGGGAGATATGCGTGTAGCATACGCAGCGTCGGGGGCCGATAAGGGCTTCCGCATCACATACCCCCAAGCATCATGAAAACACTGATTGTTTCCGCCGCTCTGGCCGCTTCCTGCGCTCTGGCTCAGGATGCTCCGGCTCCCGCTCCCGCCGCTCCCGCTGCTCCCGCCGCTCCGGCTGAGGGGCTTACTCCCGCCGTTATCGAACAGGGCACGGCTGCTCAGAAGAAGTTGTTCGACGCGATGACTTCGCTCCGCGATTCTCTCGCCGGTGTCACTGATAAGGCGACGGCTGATGCTGCCGCTCCGAAGGTTGCCGAGAGCTGCGCGGCTTTCCTGTCGGCTGTCGAGGAGGGCGAGGTTCTCTGCCGTGAGAATCCTGCTCTGGGCACTTACCTCGAGGAGCATCTGCCCATGGATGAGGCTGCTTTGGCCGAGCTGGCTGAGTCTTCGCTCGGCAGTCTTCTCAAGATTGTCCTTTCGGGCGCGTTTGAATCCGAGGATTTGATGCAGGCTGCGACTCCGCTGCTGCAGTTCCTTTTCAACGGGGCTGCGGTTGAGGAGCAGGACGAGGACGTCGATAACGATGTCGATGAGGATGACGGCTCTGTCTTTGATGAGGACGTGAGCGATATCGAATAAGTTTTCCGCCCTTTTTCTCCTCTCTGTTCAGGCCCCGCGCGGCGCTCGTGCCGCACGGGGCTTTTTCCGTGTGTGCGCCGCGTGTGAGGGATGGCTATGACGGGGTCTATTTTGCGTCATGGTGCGGCGGGGCTTGAGATTTTAGTCTTGCCAAGAGGCTGATGTGCTGCTACCTTCTCGCGCATGGCCACTGACAAGAAGATCACGATCAAGACGAATAAGGGCAATATTAACCTCACGGTCTTTGCTTCCAAGACGCCCGTGACGGCGGCGAGCTTTCTCAATTTGGCTCAGCGCGGCTTTTACGATGGTCTGACCTTCCACCGCGTGATTGCCGATTTCATGATTCAGGGCGGGGATCCCGAGGGGACGGGTTGCGGCGGCCCGGGTTACTGCTTTGATGATGAGTGCCGCCCCGATTTGAAGTTCACGAAGCCCGGTCTGCTGGCGATGGCTAATGCGGGTCGCTCATGGACGGGGGCGGGGACGAACGGGTCGCAGTTTTTCATCACGCATGTGCCGACGATGTGGCTGAACGGCAAGCACACGATTTTCGGCGAGGTGCTCGGTGCGGAGGATCAGGAGGTGGTCAATGCGATTCGCCAAGGTGATTGCATCCTGGGTGTCGAGATTCACGATGATTGTGCGGATCTTTTCGCCGAACAGGCTTCTCTTCTGAAGCGCTGGAACAGCAAGCTGGACGCCAACAAGTAATAAGCCGCTCCGCCGTCCGTGGTTTTCGCTGTTCAGGAGCTGCACATCGAGTTCGGCCCGCGTGTGCTTTTCGATTCTCTGTCCTTTGTGGTGGAGAATGGTGAGCGCATTGCTTTTGCGGGGCAGAACGGCGCCGGTAAGTCGACGCTCATGAAGTGCATTGTGGGGGTGCTGGAGCCGGACCGCGGCAAGGTGCTGATGCCCAAGCATACGCAGGTGGGTTATCTGCCGCAGGACGGTATTCACATCGCCGGTTCGCCGCTGCTTGAGGAGGTGATTGGCTCGGTGGGCAATGTGGTGGAGTTGCAGGGGCGGGTCGATGAGATGTCGGCACGCATGCAGCAGCTGCCGGCCGATTCGCCCGAGTACCGAGAGTTGATTGATGAGATCGGGCGTCTGGAGCTGATCCTGCACGATCGGGATGCGGCGAGTTTGCGCCCGCGCGTGGAGTCTATTCTGCGCGGTTTGGGGTTCAGTTCGGATGATTTTTCGCGGGACTGCGGTGAGTTTTCAGGTGGCTGGCAGATGCGTATTGCTCTGGCCAAGCTGCTGGTGCAGGAGCCGGAGGTTCTGCTGCTCGATGAGCCGACCAATCACCTCGATTTGCAGAGTCAGCGCTGGATGGAGCAGTATCTGCGCCACTACCGCGGGGCCATTTGCATCATCAGCCACGATGTGGCTTTGCTGGACGGGCTCGTGACGCGCACGATCGCGTTCCACCACGGGCGTGCGGAGGAGTATGCGGGCAATTTCTCGTTTTATCTGCGCGAGAGTAAGGCGCGCAAGGAGGCGCTGCTGCACCGCGCGAAGGCTCAGCAACGCGAGATAGCCAAGACGCAGGAGTTTATTGACCGCTTCCGCGCGAAGGCGACGAAGGCGACACAGGTGCAGAGCCGCATTAAGCAGCTGGAGAAGGTGGAGCTCATCGAGGTGGAGCAGGATGACGCGGTGATGAATTTTCACTTTCCGCCGCCGCCGCCCGGCGGGCATACGGTGGTGACGCTGGAGAAGGTTTGCAAGGCTTACGGGCCCATTACGCTGCTGAAGGATTTTGATTTCATGATGGCGAAGGGCGATCGCATCGCGATTGTCGGTGTGAACGGTTCGGGCAAGTCGACGTTTACGCGTCTGATTTCCGCATCGGAGGCGCCTGATGCCGGAAGGGTGCAGATGGGGCATCATACGGAGGTGGCGTTTTTCTCGCAGACGCATGCGGATGTGCTCAATAATGAGCAGACGGTGCTGGAGTGTGTGGAGGCGGCGGCGAGCCGCGAGACGCGCCCGCTGGTGCGCAATATTCTGGGCTGTTTTCTCTTTCGCGGGGATGATGTTTTTAAAAAGATCGGGGTGCTCTCGGGCGGCGAACGCTCGCGCGTGGCTCTGGTTTGTATGTTGCTCAAGCCGGCGAATTTCCTGATTATGGACGAACCGACGAACCATCTGGATTTTCAGAGTCAGGATGTGCTTCAGGCGGCTCTGGCGGAGTACCCGGGCTCGTACTGCATTGTGTCGCACAATCGCCAGTTTCTCGATCCGATTGTCAACAAGGTGCTGGAGTTTCGCCCGGGTTTGCCGCCGCGGCTTTTCCACGGCAATGTGACGCAGTACCTCGAGACGGTGGAGGCCGAGCAGCGGCGCCTGCAGGCCGGGCAGTCGGGTGGGGGCGCGGCAGCGCAGGCCGGTTCCGCATCGGCTTCTCCCCTGCCCTCGGGCAATCGCCGCGATTTGCGCCGCCAGCGTGCGCAGGAGCGCGAGAGGCGAGCCCGCATTCTCAAGCCTCTGCAAAAGGAGCTCAGCGAGGTTGAAGCGGCCATTGCGCTGCGCGATGAGCGAAAGGCTCAGATTGCGGCCGAGCTGGAGAAGCCGGAGAATATGAGCGATAATCAACGTCTCATGGAGCTGACGCAGGAGTTTCAGGCGTTGGATCGCGAGTCGGAGGCTCTGTTTACGCGCTGGGAGGAGCTTTCGACCTCGATCGAGCAGCAGGAGGCCGCCTTCCGCGCCGAGGATGAGGCGGCGGCGGAATGAGCTCCGCTCGGCGCTGCTTGGCGAGCGGCTGCGCCGATGGGGATGCTGCGCCGATGAGGCGGGTGTTGCTCCTCCGAGGGGGGCGGTGTTGCGCCGGGGGAGGGTGTTGTTCAGATGCTCCGGCTCCAGCGGCCGAGCAGTTCGGGGTATTCGCCGGAGTTGTTTGGCTCGGCGCGGCCGAAGTCGTCGTCGAGTTGCAGGAGGGCCTGTTGGACGTAGCAGTCGGTCAGCAGTTCAGGCAGGTCGGCGCGTTCGCCGAGGAGTCGGCGGGCGGCTGAGCTGACTCGCGCCGAGACGGTGTGAACTCGGAGTTTGAGATACATGCGCCACGATTCCTCCGAGTCGTCGCAGACGCAGACGTGGTTGACGATGAAGTCTTTGGCGCGTTCTTTGCCGACGAGGGCGAAGTCGGCGGAGAGGGGTTCCGCCTGCAAGTTGCAGTGGCGGCTCCAGAAGGGATGCCTCAAGGAGCTGAGTCGTTTGAGCAGTTCGGGTGCGTGCCGCGCGAGCATCAGGGGCCGGAGTTCCGACCACTGAGCGGCTGATGCGGCAAGGGCGGCGACGCGGCGATGGGGGTGATTGAGAGGCCGAACGGACGAGAATACCCAAGGCAGGCGGCGCGAGGGGCTCAGGCCGTATGTTTCCCGCAAGGGCCACCAAGCATCCCAGACGCTGCGGTGGTAGCGACGGGCTTCATCGCCGGCGCGTTCGGGGAGGACGGGTTCGAGGAAGCCGGCGGTGCCGAAGAGGATGGCGTGTGCGTTGTCGCCGAGTTCGCGCAGCGGGGCGCGACGTGCAAGCATGCGCATGGGCAGTTTGTTGACGCGGTAGCCGAGGGTCTCGGCCCAGCATTCGTAGCGGCTTTGGGATTCGCCCATGCGCTCGACGCGGCGCTGAAAGAGTTCGCGCCGCTGCTGCATCCGCCGCGCGGCGGCTCCGAGCAGAAGAGCACGCAGTTGCCCGGCGGTCAATCGGCGAAGGGGAGCGGGTTCGGTCTCGAGTTCTTCGACGGACCAGCGCCTCGGGTAGCCCAGAACGCGTCGCAGTTCTGCGGGGTCAAGGGCAAGGACGGGGATTTCTTCGTGGCGCGAGTTGCGGGTGTACCAACCGGCGGGCGGAGGCTCCGCAACGACGTGCAACACGACGCCGTCGCAGCGGGGATCGGCGCCGTAGCCCGCGCTCTCCCAGTCTTCGGCTCGGCGGGTGAGGACGATGTCGCCGCGCAGGCGGCGACCGTCCAGCTCGAGCTCAGCTCTCAGAAAGTCGGGGCCTTCGCGGCGATTCCACTCGCCGAAGTCGATGATTCGCACGATGCCGTGTCGCTCGCTTTCGCCGCTGCAGCCCAGTTCGCCGGACATCCAGCTGCACTGCAGTTCGGCTACGGCGGGCGGCGTCGGCAGGTCGGGTTCCGCCGCGGCGCAGGATGCTTCGCGGAGGGCTTGCCGACAGAAGTCGGCATAATCCGCCGCGAGTCGGTCACGCAGGAGGCAATCCATGCTCGAGGTCTGCTGCATGGGGTGGGCGCCGCCAGCTCCGTGTTTCTCCGAGCTCATTGTCGAGGCGCATATGACTCCGTATCTGTCGCCGTATCTGTCGCCGTGGCCCGCAGGATTCCGTGTTCGCCGCCGCAGCGGGGGAGACTCGGCCTTCACCGCCGCGGCTCCGTGAAACTCCGTGTTCGTCGCCGGCTCCCGTGAGACTCAGTGATCGTCGCCGTGGCGCATGAGGTCCTCTTCGAGCGTTTCGCAAACGTAGCCGAAGGTCTCAGCGTTCTTGTGGTTCATCGAGCGCAGGGTGTTGTGGGCTTCGAGGACGTGGCGCGTCCGAGCGACTTCGGACATGTGGGTTCCGCCGGTTCCCTCCGAGCTGTGGGCATCGTCGGCGAGCTCGCGGCGCCGTTCCTCCAGGTCTGCGTGCCAAAAGGCGTCGGGGGGGTCAATGTCAACCAGCATGTCGAGCCCGAGGCTTTCCATGGCCTGGCGCGTTCTGTCCGTCGGGGAAGCGACTTGCAGGCTCCCGCCGGCAGAGAGGCAGCGGTTGGCCAGCCCGGCCATCGTGCCCATGAAGGTGGAGTCGATGCCCGAGCACATCTCCAGATCGATCACGAGGTTCTTGCCTCCCTGCTCGAGGTATTTGTCCGCCAGTGATTTGAGCGTCGGGCTGTTGACGAAACTGCCGCGGCTCGTGCAGCGAATCCACAGGCAATCGGAAAAGGTGTGATGGGTCAGGCAGGTATCAGTCATAGTCGGATTTCATCCCTATTCTAGTGACAGGGATGAAGCTTGGCAAGAGAAAATCGCAGCGCTCGCGCAAAATTGAAAATAACTGACTATCGAACGGCTTTGCCGATGCTCCGCGAGGGGTGTGAGGCGCTTTTTTCACGAAGGGTGTTGCACGTTTTTCTTGCAGAGGCTTGCCTCATCTGCTAGTATCTGCTCATGACGGCCAAAGTCCTGCTGCCTATTGTTATTTGTTCTCTGATTCTGTGTTCGTGCAAGTCATACCTCAAATCCGAGAGCGGTCTCTACGATGTCGAGCTGAACCGCTCGCTTCGGGTGCCGCTGGACGGATGGTGGCATCCCGACAAGCCTACGACCCGCGTCAGCAAGAAGCATGGCCGGGTTTACGTGGCTCCGCTCGATATTTCCCGGGTGGAGGAGGATGAGCCGAAGCTGAGCCGCCTGCTGATTCCGCAGATGCACGGCTATATGGTGACGTATTTGTCAAAGACCATCGAGCGGGCCAACAAGAAGAATAAGGCGGACTGGCGCCTGACGAATGATGCCAAAAAGGCCGATATTCGCATGGATATGGCGGTGGTGTCTCTCAAACCGCAGCGTCCCGTGTTGCGTTGGCTTTTCTTCCTCGGCAGTTTTGCTTCTCCGATTCCGGGTACGGGTACGGTGGCGGCTCATTTCACGGAGGGCGATATTTGCATTGAGTTCACGATCAGGGACAACCACACGGGTGAGCTCCTGTTCGCCATGAAGGATTCCAACCGAGCCACGACCCGACTCTACAAGGCCGAGGCCTATACGCAGGAGGGTCAGGCGGACAAGAATCTGAAGCTTTGGGCGCAGAAGATTGCCAATCTGGTGCGCTACTACACCGAACACCAAGGGGAGAGGTTCGATATTGAGGAGGCTCTTCCCCGACCCCCTCTTGTCAAGGGGCTGATACGCGGTGAGGAGGCTCAGGAGGATGACGTCTCGTCTTCTGCGACGTCACAAAAGGCGCCCGAGATGCAGAAGCCGGCGCCTCATGCCGCAGCGTCCGCCGCTTGAGGTCGGCGCCGCCGGGGCTTTTCCTTTCCGGGGGCTTCCTTTCCGAGCTTGTCCTTCCCGCCGTTTGCCTCTCGCCTGCCGTTTGTCTTTCGCCCGCCTTTGTCTTTCGCTCGCACGCTGATGGATTCTCCCCTTGCTCGTCGCTTGCTGGCTCTGCTGCGCGCGCCGCATTACCGCCCGCAGGATGTTTCGTCTCTGGCGAGAAGTCTCGAGCTGGCGGGCAATGAGAGAGCCGAGCTCAGGCAGTTGCTGCGGGAGTGGGAGGCGAGCGGGCGCGTGATGCGGCTGAGGCAGGCGCGCTACCAGTTGCGCGAGGCGGCTCCGGCGCCGCTGACGGGGCGTGTGCGCACGCTGCCGAGCGGCAAGCAGCTCTTTGTTCCGGATGCTGAAGGTCAGGAGGCTCTCGAGCCGCTCAATCCGGGCGGCGGGATTATTGAGCTGCCGATTCGCCGTTTTCGCAACATGGGGGCGATGGACGGCGATCTCGTCCGCGCAACGGTGAAGAGACAAGCACCCGTCGGTTACCGCCGCCGCCACCGCGGGATGCGCCCCGAGGGCGAGGATCTGCGGGCCGAGGCTCGGGTGGAGGAGATTCTGGAGCGCCGCGCGGGGTTGTGGGTGGGCATCTACCGCTGCGAGGGGCGCTTCGGTTGCCTCATCGGCGACGGCAAGAGCTGCCCGGAGAAGGTGAAGCTGACGGAGGCGCCGCCGCCGAGCTTGCAGGCGGGCATGCTGATTGCGGTGCAGCCGCTTTGTTACCCGCTGGCGCGCATGGAGGCGTCCGGGCGCCTCGTTGAAATACTGGGATGGCCCGAGGATGAGGGGGTCGATATGCTCGGCGTGATTCGCCGCCACGGGCTTCGCACGGAGTTTTCGCAGGCGGTGCTGGATGAGGCGTCGCGGCTCCCGATCGAGCTGAGCGAGGAGGAGTTTGAGGGGCGTTGCGACTGCCGCGGCGAGTGTATTCTGACGATTGATCCCGAGAGTGCCCGCGACTACGATGACGCGATTGCGGTGCGCCGCACCGAGGCGGGGCGGCAGCTTGCGGTGCACATTGCGGATGTGAGTCACTACGTGCGCCCGGGTACGGCGCTGGACGGCGAAGCGGCCTTGCGGGGCAATTCGACTTATCTGCCCGACCGCGTGCTGCCGATGCTTCCGCCGCTGCTCTGCGACGGCATCTGTTCGCTGCGCGAGGGCGAGAATCGGCTCACCCTGCTCTGCCTGATGCAGGTGAACGATGAGGGCTGCGTCACGCGGGCCGAGTTCCGCCGCGCGGTGATTTGCTCGCGGCGTCGTTTAACGTACCCGCAAGCGCTGGCCGTGCTGGAGTCGCGGGGCAGCAGCGGCGACGCCGAGGTGGACGCCATGCTGCGCGAGGCGGCCGCTCTGGCGCGGCTCATGCGCCGCCGCCGCATGAAGGCGGGGGCTCTTGCGCTCGGGAGGCCCGAGCTGAGGGTCGTGCTCGATGCCGACGGGCACCCGACGGATGTTGTGACGGAGCAGAGCGATGAGGCGCACCGCCTGATTGAGGAGTTTATGCTGGCGGCCAACGAGGAGGTGGCGAAGGCTCTGCGCTCGGCGCTGATTCCGACGATTTACCGCGTGCACGAGAGTCCCGATCCGGGCAAGTTGCACGAGTTCGCGCTCACGCTGCGCAGCTACGGAATCGCCGCCGGTACGCTTGCGACCCGCGAGGAGCTGCGGCGCGTGATGGAGCAGTTGGCGGGGCATCCGGATGAGGAGCTGCTCAAGACGGCGCTGCTGCGCTCGATGATGCGGGCGCGCTACTCGGTGAAGTCTCTGGGGCACTACGGCCTTGCTAAGGGCGATTACTGCCATTTTACGAGTCCGATACGCCGCTATGCCGATCTGGTGGTGCACCGAGGCTTGGCGCGGCTCATCGGTGTTCCCCATGCGGCCGCTCTGCCCTCGACGGCCGCGCTGGCTTCTCTTGCCGAGCATATTTCCGAGACGGAGCGCATCTCCGACGCGGCGGAGCAGGAGGCAGAGAGGCTCAAGCTCGCGGAGTTTTTGCAGATGCAGTGCTCCGCCGAAGACCCGCGGCACTGGCAGGCCGTTGTCACGGCGGCTTGGCCTCAGGGGCTGGCTGTCGATTTGCCGGAGCTGCGCCTCAAGGGTTTCATTTCCGCCGAGGTGCTGCCGGGCGGAGAGGGCTGGTTTTACGAGCGGCACGCTTCGGGATGGAGCCGCCGCGACGGGGCGCGTCTGCTGCCGGGCTCGCGCCTCGAGGTCGTCCCGCTGAAGGTGGATGTCGAGAGCGGTTTTCTCGAGCTGCGGCCGGTTCAGGCGCCTTCGCCGGAGGCCTGATTTTCTCCTTCTTTGCCCGGCACTGCGGCAGGGCGAGGCGCATTGCTGCCGCCGATGAGCAACACCATCTCACCCTTGGGCGGGCGAGCCTTGAACTCTGCCAGCAGTTCGGCAGCGGTGCCCCGGTGATAGGTCTCATAGACTTTGGTGAGTTCGCGAGCCACGCAGATCAGCGCCCCGGCATCGAGCTCGGCCAGAGCCTGAACCGTCTTGAGGATGCGGAAGGGCGATTCGTAAAAGATGCTGGTGTATGAGGCCTCGAGTGCCTGCCGGAGCACCTGCTGCTTCTTGCCCGACTTCACCGGCAGAAAACCGCCGAAAAAGAAGGCGTCGCTCGGCAGTCCCGAGCCCACCAGAGCCGTCACCACGGCGGAAGGCCCCGGCAACACGGTGAAGGGAACCTCGCGCCGCTTGAGCTCTTGGATGAGGCGGTAGCCGGGGTCGCTCACGCCGGGCATTCCGGCATCGGTCACGACGGCGAAGCGCTCGCCGGCCAGGGCTCGCGCGGCGACCTCGGGCGCGCGCTGCTGCTCATTGTGCTCGTGGAGGCTCAGCAAGGGCTTGCGTATGCCGTAGTGCGCCAGCAGCATGCCCGTGTTGCGCGTGTCCTCGCAGCAGATGCAGTCGACGGACTCCAGCAGGGCGAGTGCGCGGCGGGTGATGTCTTCGCGGTTGCCGATGGGCAATCCGACGAAGCTGACGGGATACTCGATCATGGAGAGGTCAGTCGCGCCGTGATCTCGTCCGCAGCCAATCGGGCCGCGTAGGAGAGGGCGTTGGTGCGCGTGTTCTGAATGTTGATGTCGTCTTGGTTGTAGTAGCTGCTCTCCGCCTCTACCGTGCCGGAAGCCAGTGTTTTGCCGGTCATGCGCTCGGTCACGGTGTAGCGCACGGTAAGAGTCAGGCCGATTTCGGAGCTCAGGTATGAGTCGCGCCAGTCTGTCGTGAGGGAATGCGGCGTGATGGCAACGACGTCGCCCGAAATGATGAAGTCCGCCTTGTTGCGCGGCGCGAGGCGATAGGTGCCGTCGCCCTGCATGGCATTGGTCAGCGCAGAGGTCAGTTGCATGGAGACCTGCGGCTGCGTCGAGGTGTTGCGGAACATATCGACGCTGAAGCTGTGCATCTCACGCAGCGCTGCGGGTTTGACGCCTCCCAGGTGGTAACCGCAGGAGCTCAGCGGCACGCAGAGCAACAGGGCGGTCAAAAAGGTGTATATCAAGCGTTTCATCGCGGGTTCCGATGCGGTTAGTGCGTCGCCTTCCCCTTCTCCGCCAAAGCCGCAGCCTTTCGGTACAGCTCAGCAGCCTCCTTCGCCGCCGTCGGATTCACCGATTTCTGCGCGATGACGCTGCGGAAGCACTGCATCGCGGCCGAGTAGGAGCGCGCGCGCTCGAGGTAATAGCGCCCGACTTCGAGCTCTTGGTCGACGAGCAGAGCGCGCATCTCAGCCACGCGGCGCCGAGCTTCTCCGGCGCGGCGATCATTCGGATAGCGCAACAGGAACTCTTCGTAGGCCTCCTGAGCCTTCTGGAGGTTGACCAGCGCGTTGTTGCCGCGGGTGTGCTGCTGAGACCAGAGCTGAGCCGTCATCAGCTGCGCGGCCGGAGCCAAAGAGCTGTCTGGATAGCGCTCGGCCAGCTGGGCATAGGAGGCCCGAGCGCGCTCCGGATCTCGGCAGACCTCGAGCTGATAGCGGGCCAGCATGCTGAGCGCCGTTGCAGCCATATCGTTGTAGGGCGCGTTCTTCACGATGTTCTGCAGCCACTCTTCGACGACGGAGCTCTCCATCCCCACCTCCCAGAGGCCCCAGAGCATTTGGCCCTTCATCTCGCCTTTGACGGCCTTCATGGCCAGCTCCAGCTCGCGGTTGAGGGCCTGCTCGTAGCAGGGGCTGCTGTGGTAGTGCGCGATGACTTTATCGTACTCCTTGAAGGCTTGGCGATAATCTTCGTCGCGGCAATACATGTCACCGAGCATCAGGCGCGCTTGAGGTGCAATGGGCGAGAGGGCATGGTCGGTCACGATCTCCTTGAGCTTTGATATGGCGGCATTCGTCTTGCCGGCAGCGGCAAAGGCGCAAGCGGCGGCATACAGACGATCGGCCGTCGGATCACTCGACGAGACCATGCCCGCCGGCATGAGCTCATTGTCGTAGTCGTTGCACATGGTCAGCGGCAACGCGGACACGGAAAGAAGAAGCAGACCCAGTGAAGATCGTTTCATATCAGGGGCGAAAAAGCAAAGGAGGGTGAAGGTGAGAAGGGCGCAGCTTGCGGGGGAGCCGGCAGGAGACGTGAGTATAAAACAGAGGGAGGCAGCGAGCGCCGCACTCGCTGCGCGGCGCTCGCTGTCCGAAAGCTTCACTTCTTGCCGTAGACGGCCTCGGCATCGAAGCAGCATCCGTCATCGGCAGCCTCGAGAGCCACGGGCTCGCCGTCCTTGACGGCCTCACCGAAGGGAACCGAGCGGAAGAAGCAGGAGTGGTGGCCGGTGTGGCAAGCCCCGGCGCCGATCTGGTCGACCAGCAGCACGATGGCATCCTGATCACAGTCGATGAGAATCTGATGAACCTTCTGGATGTGGCCGGAGGTCAGCCCCTTGTGCCAGATCTCCTGACGGGAGCGGGAGTAGTAGACGGCCTCGCCGATTTCGATGGTCATTTTGAGAGCCTCTTCGTTCATGTAGGCGAGCATGAGGGGCTCTTTCGTGCGGTAATCCACGGCCATAGCCGGAATCAGACCCTTTTCGTCAAACTTGGGCATGAGCAACATGCTCTTCTCCACCTCTTTGTAGCTGCCGCGAGGGGCAAACACGATAGTTTTGTCGGACATACGCACGGATTATAGCAGCTGCCGCGCGCAAAGGCAAGTCCGTATCGCGCATCGAAGCGGCGCGATGTTCGCCGCGAATCATAACAAGAAGGCATCAGCAGCGTGCAGCGGGGAACATACCGCCGCAGGGCTCAGTGAAACGCTTTTTCAACCACATGTGTCCCAAAGTTTCAAGGCGCGGTCATTTTGACCGCGCCTTGAGTACACAAAAAATGGAGGCTTGATTT
>NZ_CALXNG010000013.1:0-64087 GCF_944389695.1 Candidatus Parakkermansia intestinigallinarum | reverse complement strand
CCGTGTCGGGGTGCCGCGAATTATACAGATGAGTTGCCGCGACGTCAAGCTTTTTCGGCTGAATTTTTCGCAAATTTTTCAGACCACCCCGCAAGAGCCCGATAAATCAACAGCTTAGCAAGATATTGTTATCTCCCTTTTCCGCATCGGCGGCGTTTCGGCCACACGAATGCTCGTCTTTTGCTGACTTTTTGCCCGCATCTCTCCTGCTTTTGCTCCTAATCCGGGGCGAAGGGGGGATACGGGCGGCGGACGGCCCTGCCGCGCAAGCCCGGCGAGACGGGCGAGTGCAAGGCTCGGCGAGGGCTAAGTCGAGGAGGGCAAGGCTCAGCGAGCGGGCTGACGGGGCTTCGGCGCGGCAGGCATCCGCCCTATCGGCGCCTGCGCTCTCTCCCGACAAAAAGAAACGCATCCCCCGTTCGGGGGATGCGCCTAGAAACAACCAAGGAAAGATGGTCAGAGGCCTCAGGCCTGGGCAGCACGAGCCTTCTTGATGATGGAGGCGACAGTCTCGGACGGCTGGGCGCCGTTCTTGACCCACTTGTCGACTTTCTCCAGATCAATGGTGTAGTTGACGCCTTCGGCCATGGGGTTGTAGGTACCCACCTGCTCGATGAAGTCGCCATCGCGGCGATCACGGCTGTCAACAACGACAATCTTGTAGTAAGGGCGATCCTTGGCCCCTTGACGGTTCAGACGAATTGCTACCATAATAAAAGTTGATGATTTGGTTGTTCCACTTGCAGCAGTCAGCAGTCAGACGAACCTGCAAGTCGGGACGCCAAGATAGCACAGCTGATAACCGAGGTCAAGCACAAAGACAGAATTTTTCGCAGTTTTTTCGTTTGACTTATTCCTTGAGCCTCGGGGGGCGCGCATCAGGCTTTACAGGGCGTACGGGGATGCTAGAATAGGGGCATGAAAAGGCTTTTGGTTCTCGGTTTGTCGGTTTTGCTGGTGTCTTGCGCGGGGTCGGCGCAACAGGGTGGCGCAGCGGGGCGTCGCGCGGGTTCGGCGCCGACGATCTCTCCGCAGGTGAATCTCGATGAGTTGGGGCGGCGCATTTGGCAGAATGAGTGCGCGGGGTCGGTGCAGGGCTTGGTGTCTTGGAATGCCGGGGAGGATTTTCCGTCGCTGGGTATCGGGCATTTTATCTGGTTTCCGGCCGGGGTGGAGGCTCCTTTTGAGGAGAGTTTCCCGCGCTTTGTTGCTTTTGCCCGGAGTCGGGGGGTGCAGGTGCCGTCGTTTTTCCTCGGGGATGCGCCTTGGCCCGATAAGCAGGCTTTTCTCGCGGATCGCAGCGGGCGTGCTGATGCGATGCGCCGCTGGCTGGCGGCGCATGTGCGCTTGCAGACGGCGTTTATTGTGCTGCGCTCGCGTGAGGCTCTGCCGCGCATGATGCAGGCCAGTTCCCGGCCGCAGGCGGTGCGTGCCCACTATCTGGCGCTGGCGGCGACGACGCAGGGGATGTATTGCTTGGTGGATTACGTGAATTTCAAGGGCGAGGGTGTTCGTGCGTCGGAGCGCTACCAAGGTGAGGGCTGGGGTTTGTTGCAGGTGCTTGAGAAGATGAGGGGCAATCCGCAGGGGCGCGAGGCCACGGCGGAGTTTTCCCGCGCGGCTGCCGAGGTGCTGCGCCGCCGCGTGCAGCTTGCACCGGCCGGACGCGGCGAGTCTCGCTGGTTGCCCGGGTGGCTGAACCGCTGTGCGACGTATCGCTGAGCTGCGGCTGTGGGTCGCGCCCGGGAAGGCCGCTGAGGGGCGCTCGGGCTCGCGGGCAGCTCCGCCCCTGCCCGGGCAGGCGGCGGCGCGTGCCGTCGGCTAATGGGTGGAGCTAACTTCTTGAGTGGGGGCTTGTTCTGAGCCATGATGCGGACGTATGAAGGAGTCACCTCTCAATTCCGTGCATGTGCGCCTGGGTGCCCGCATGAAGGAGGAGTCGGGCTGGCGCTTGCCGGCGGGGTTTACGAGTTTGCTCGACGAGCATCTGGCGACGCGCACGTCGGCGGCGCTTTTTGATTTGTCTCATCTCGGTAAGTTCTCGGTGTCGGGGCCGGGGGCTTTGGATTGGCTGGAGGCTTTGCTGAGCCGCAGTTTGTGCTGCTGCGCGGACGGGATGGGGGTGGCGACGCTGATGCTGAATGATCAGGGGATGATTCTGGACCGCCTGACGGTTTGCCGCGAGTCGGCCGGCCGCTTTTTTCTGCTGTCGCAAGCGGCTCAGGCGGAGCAGGATTTTGCGTGGTTGCAGCGGCATTGCCCGGGTGATGCGCTCGCGCTGCGAGATGAGTCGGAGGATTTGAGTGCAATCGGGATTTGCGGGCCGGCGAGCAAGGCGGTTTTTGCGCGGGTGCTGCGGGGTGTGGATTGGATTCAGGAGGGGGCTTTCCGCCGTGTGTTTTATGATCATGAGGAGCTGAGGGTGTCGCGGCTGGGGGTGGTGGCGGAGCCCGGGTTTGAGTTGTTTTGCCCGGCTTCGTCGGGGATTCGCTGGTATGAGGCTTTTCTGGCGGCGGGGGCGCAGCCTTGCGGGCTGGAGGCGCAGGAGTGTCTGAGGGTGGAGCGGGCTCACGCGAGTATCCGCGGTGATTTGCAGGGGCATATGACGCCTCAGCAGGCGGGGCTCGCTTATTTGTGCAGCGAGGAGAAGGATTTTCGAGGGGCTGCGGCGCTGCGGCGCGAGCGAGAGCACCCGCCGGTGTATCGGCTGGCGGTGCTGGTCTGCGAGGAGAAGGGGTTGAGTCCGTTGGCCGGGGATCGGCTGCTGAATGACGCGGGGGAGGTGGTGGGGCAGGTGACGAGTTGCTGCCGCCCGCCGCATACGGGACGCGGGATGGCGATGGCGAGGCTGAGGACGGCTTTTTCCGCCCCGGGTACGCGGCTGCATTTGCTGCACGGGGGGCAGGCAGTTCCGGTGCGCGTGGTGGATATGTCGATTCAATGAGGCGGCAGTGGCGCGCGGGTTCGTTCGGCGAGCGGTTCCTCTCGGCTCAGGCTTGCATGCGCGAGGGGGCTGTGGTAGGATGCGGGCATGATGAAGATGCCTTGGCTGCGCGATTTTCCGCTTTATCTGGCACCGATGGCAGGGGTGACGGATCCGATTTTCCGCTCGCTTTGCAAGGAGGAGGGGGCGGATGTGATGGTGACGGAGTTTGTTTCTGCGGAGGGGGTTTTGCAGGCTTGGGAGCGCAATCGCCGCTATTTTGAGTTTGAGGAGGCTCATCGGCCTCTGGGTATTCAGGTGTTCGGCGGGCATCCGGAGCATCTGGCTGCGGCGGCGCGGCGGATTGTCGATGCCGCGCATCCCGATTTTCTGGATCTGAATGCGGGTTGCCCGGTTCCTAAGGTGGTGGGCAAGAACGGCGGGTCGTCGCTGCTCCGGGATTTGCCTTTGTTGCAGCGGGCGGCGGCGGCTCTGGTGCGCGAGTTGGGCGAGGATTGTCCGGTGACGGTGAAGATTCGCACGGGCTGGGATGCCGAGCATGTGGTGGCGCTGGAGGCGGTGTCGCGCTTGGAGGATGCGGGGGTGCAGGCGGTGGTGGTTCACGGCCGCACGCGCTCGCAGCAGTACGGCGGCAAGGCGGATTGGGGGCTGATTGATGCGTGCGCTCGCCGGGTGTCGATTCCGGTGATCGGCAATGGCGATCTCGCTTCTCCCGAGCAGGTGAAGGAGGTGCGGGAGGGGACGGCTGTGGCCGGGGTGATGATCGGCCGCGCGGCGATGAATGCTCCGTGGGTTTTTCGCCTCGCGAAGCATTATTTGCGCACGGGGGAGGTGCTGCCGCCGCCTTCGGCAACGCAGCGGCTCGATTTTATGCTGCGACACGCTCGCTTGGCCATCGAGAGCGGTCACTACGGTGATGAGTTGCAGACGATGCGGGCGATGCGGGCGCGGCTTCTGGCGTACGCGAAGGGGATTCCGGGCACGAAGCCGCTGCGCCCGTCTCTGGCGCGTGTGGCGGGTTATGCTGAGCTGGCGGAGCTGCTGGCGCCGCTGCGCGAGGATGCGCCGCCGCCCGCCGCTCTCTGACGGTTTCCAAGCAAAAACCCGAGGCTTGTGCCTCGGGTTTTTGTTACATCCCCACACGGATTCGAACCGTGGTTCTATGACTGAGAATCATATGTCCTAACCCCTAGACGATGGGGACTTTCACTACGTGAACCGGGACTCGAACCCGGGACCAATAGATTAAAAGTCTACTGCTCTACCGACTGAGCTATTCACGCATGGCTGACTGGCAGCGGCGACAGTTTATCGGATGCCTCCTGCCTTGTCAAGCACAAATTGCTTTTCGCTTTGCTTTTTTATGCGGCGAAGGCGGGGTCTGAAGACGACTCGACTCCGGCGAGGCTTGCTCGCAGGAGTCGGCATTTCGTCGTGCATCGGCAGGCTTTCGCAGCGTGCGCTACCTTGCTTTCGGGTCCGTGAGGATTTCAACCTTCCGTTTTGGCAGCGGCTTCGCGAAGGTTTTTGCCTACCTTGAACTTCACCACGCGGCGAGCGGGAATCGGAACGTCTTTGCCGGGATCCTTGGGGTTGCGGCCGATCTTGGCTTTGACCTCTTTTACCACGAAGGTACCAAAGTTGCGGAGAACGACGCGGTCACCGTTGCCCAAGGCTTCGGTGATCATTTCAATCGCGCGCTGAATGACGTCGAGGACATCGTTCTGCGTGAGGTTATTGCGGGTCTCAGCGCAAATCTTGTTCACCAGTTCTCGTTTCGTTATCGTATTGGCCATAGTTTTAAATGTATGGAAGCTGAGGGGAATATACCCTATTTCGGCGGGTTTGTCCCGCAAAAAAACGCTTGAATGCTCATTTTTTTATGTTTTGAGCTCTCGAAAACAGGATTGGATGTTGTTTTGAGGTTGACTCGGGGCGTTTTTCGCGAGAAACTGTGGCGCGATGGCAAGTCAGTACACGATTGAGCTTTCGGCAGAGGATGCGGCGGCGCTGGAGCGCAAGCTCGCGAATCGCGCGGGCTATGTCCGTGCGACGCGGGAGTATGCCCGGTTTTGCTTTGAGGGGCCGAGGGTGAATGTGGCGTATTTTCCGAAGCGTCGCCGCTTGCTGGTTCAGGGGGCGGGCTCGGATGAGTTTCTCGAGTTTGTGATGCTGACGAACCCGGGCGAGGGGGTGCTGCGCTCTCAGGCGAAGCGCGAGGCGCTTCTCGATGCGAGTCCGCATTTCGGTGTGGATGAGAGCGGCAAGGGGGATTATTTCGGCCCGCTGGTGGTTGCGGGTGTTTATTCGGATGAGCGCACGGCGCCGTCTTTGTTGCGGATGGGCTGCCGCGACAGTAAGTTGATTGCGGATGACGGGCGTATTCATGCGCTGGCCGAGCGCATTAAGGCGCTGCCGGGGCTGGCTTTCGAGGTGCTGTGCGTGGGGCCGAAGCGCTACAATGAGCTTTACGCCGAGTTCGGCAATCTGAATCGTTTGCTGGCTTGGGGGCACGCGCGGGTGATCGCGGCTCTGCACGAGAAGGTGCCGTCCTGTCCCCGGGCGCTGAGTGATCAGTTTGCCAATGAATGGGTGCTGAAGCGGGCTTTGGGGCAGCGGCATTTGCCGGTGCAGCTCGAGCAGCGTACGAAGGCTGAGAATGATGTGGCGGTGGCGGCGGCGTCTATTCTGGCGCGCGACCGCTTCGTGCAGTGGATGCGCCGGACGGCGGAGGCGGCTCAGTGTGAGTTGCCGCTGGGCTGTGCGCCGCAGGTGGTGAAGGCGGCTCGCGCGTTCGTGGCCCGGCACGGTCGCGAGCGTTTGCACGAGGTGGCGAAGTTGCACTTTAAGGTGACGGCGCGTGTGACGGGCGGCGGCGGAGATTGAGGCTCTTGCTGCACTCGGCGGCGGCAGGGATTGAGGCTCTCGCGGCTTTCGCGGCTCTTGCGGGCGCAGGGGCTCAGTGTTCTTGCAGCCAGGCGCAGAAGCGGCGTGCCCAAGCGAGGCTGATGCCGGGGATTTCGGCGATGTCTTCGGGGCTGCGTGAACGGATGCCGGGGATGCTGCGGTAGCGGGTGAGCAGGAGTTCTTTGCGGCGGGGTGTCATGCCGGGGAAGGCGTCGAGGCGGCTTTCGCGGACGCGTTTGCGGACGAGGAGTTCGTTGTAGTTGTTGGCGAAGCGGTGGGCTTCGTCGCGCAGGCGCTGAAGGAGTTTGAGGGCGCCGGAGTCGCGCTCGAGGATGAGGGGGTCGCTGCGGTCGGGGAAGTAGACTTCTTCGTCGCGCTTGGCCAGGCCGATGACGGGCATGTCTTGCAGGCCGACTTCGCGCAGGACGTCAATGGCGACGCTCAGTTGGCCTTTGCCGCCGTCGACGACGACGAGGTCGGGCACTTTGATGGGAGCGCGGCCTTCGGCGCTGAGTTGTTGCAGCCAGGCGTAGGTGCCGATGTCTGCGGGTTTTTCGTAGAGGGCGCTGCTTTCGTTGACGATGCGCGAATAGCGGCGCCGCACGACTTCGAGCATGGAGGCGAAGTCGTTCTGCCCGTCGACGCCGCGGATGCGGTAGCGGCGGTAGGCGGCGTTGTCGGGGCGCCCGTTGGTGAAGCGCACCATGGAGGCGACGATGTGGTTGTCGGAGAGGTTCGAGATGTCGAAGCACTCCATGATGGCGGGCGGGCGGGGCATGCCGAGGGCGTCGGCGAGCCGGGCGAGGTCGCGGTCGGGGTCGACGGTGCCGGGGAGGTCGGAGGAGCGGCGGGCGAAGCGGCGGGCGGGTTCGAGGGTGCGGATGATGTTTTCGCGGATGTCGCGCAGGCGGGCGGCTTTTTCGAAGTCGAGGGCGTCGGCGGCGGCGGTCATTTCGGCGGTGAGGGCGTCGAGGTGTTCTTTGCGTCCCCTGCCCTCGAGCAGGCCGAGGGCTGCGTCGAATTGCTCGCGGTAGGCTTCCGGGCTGATGCGCCCGATGCAGGGGGCGGAGCAGTGGCGGATGACGTCGTCGTGGCAGTGGCGGTATTGTTCTTCACCGGGTTGCCGGCAGTTGCAGGTGCGGAGGCGAAAGCGGTGGTTGAGCCACTCGAGGGTTTCTTTGAGGGCGGTGGCGTGGACGAAGGGGCCGAGGTATCGGGCGCCGTCGTCTTTGCGCAGTCGCACGAGGGTGAAGCGCGGCAGGGTTTCCTGACGGGTGGCGCGCAGGAGCAGGTAGCGTTTGTCGTCGCGCAGCTGGACGTTGTAGTGCGGACGGTATTCTTTGATGAGTTTTTGCTCGAGGATGAGGGACTCTTGGTCGTTGCGGACTTCGTAATAGTCGAAGTCGCGAATGGCGGCGATGAGGGCGCGCGTTTTGCTGTTGTCGAGTGTGGCGCGCGAGGGTGAGAAGTAGTTGGCGAGGCGGCGGTGGAGGTCTTTGGCTTTGCCGACGTAGATGATGCCGCCGCCTTCGCCTTTCATGAGGTAGACGCCGGGGCAGTGCGGGGTTTGCCGCCACTTGGCCTTGAGTTCCGTTTTGTCCATGCTCGCGGGGCTCAGCGGCCCATCAGCCAGCGCACGCGCGCCAGTTCGAGGCCTTCACTGATGAGGTGGACGGGGTTGCGGCGCAGGTAGTGGCGGTCGTAGATGCGGGTGCGGCCGGAGGTTTCGGGGAGTTGCTTGTTCTCGTGCTCGGCGACGACGTCCAGAATCCGGTTCCAGAGGTTGTAGCGTTCGCAGAGCAGGCGCCGGGCTTCGCGGATGGCCGGAAGTCTTTTTTCATATGCGTTGTCGGCGATGGCTTCTTGGATGATGGCCAAGGCGGCGGGCGGGTCGTCGATGGGGACGGGGATGAAGCTTTCGGGCGGCAGGACGCAGCCGATTTTCGGGTCTCCGGCGTAGAAGGTGAGGCAGAGGCTGAGGATGGAGTCGGGGAGTTTTTCCGTCCAGTGGTACGGCCGGCATTGGTTCTCGATGGCGATGTGGTAGCGGTAGGTGTCCAGAGCGTCGTATTTGTTGCGAATTTCGCGGATGCCTCGCCCGAAGCGCTCGAGGGAGGGTTCGTGCGCTTCGATGTATTCGATGAAGTCCATGCGCTTGCTGTGCAGGGTGTGCGTCATGCGCTTGGTCGAGAAGATGCAGGAGAGGGTTTTGCTCTTGGGGTAATCTCGGCAGGCTCGGTTTTCCAGCGGGCTGCGGCCGTTGAGCCAGACGATGGCGCCGGCGCCTCGGCGGTAGCCGGGGTGACGGAGGACTTGCGGATCGTGCGTGGTGATGACGTAGTTGAACTGGCGGGTGTAGCAGGGGGGGTAGATTTTGATGCTGTCGGGCTCCTGGGTGACGAGGATGGTGTGCGAGGCGGGGCAGGCCAGTTCTTCGACGCGTTTGCTGCGCGGGACTTCGTCGTAGACGACGAGCCAGTCGTATTCGCGGCAGTCGGGGTCGCAGACGAATTCGGCGCCGTCCCACTCCATGGGCGAGGGGAAGAAGCGGCCGTTGAACTGGGGGAGGCTCCAGGGGGTCAGGATTTTGATGCGCATGTCGGGGCTTCGGCGGCGGTGGGGCGGGTGGTCAGCTCGGGTCTACCCAGCGTCCGTGTTCTTTGATGAGTTTGACGAGGCGGTCGACGGCTTCGTCTTGCGGGATGTTGATTTCGACGGGTTTGTGGCCGACGTAGAGGTTGATTTTGTTCGGGGCGCCGCCGACGTAGCCGAAGTCGGCGTCGCTCATTTCTCCCGGCCCGTTGACGATGCAGCCCATGATGGCGATTTTGACGCCTTTGAGGTGCGAGGTGGCGGCGCGGATGCGGGCGGCGGCTTCTTGGATGTTGTAGTGGGTGCGCCCGCAGGAGGGGCAGGAGACGTATTCGGTTTTGGTGAGGCGCACGCCGGCGGCTTGCAGGATGTTGTAGGCGAGTCGGACGGCTTTCTCGGGGTCGGGTTCGCAGCGCACGAGGACGGCGTTGCCGATGCCGTCGCAGAGCAGTGAGCCGATGTTGACGCCGCCGGCCATGGGTGCCGAGAGGCTCTGCGGCAGGCCGAGGCTGTCTTTGAGCATGATGCTGTGGCGCGACGGAATCAGGGCGGCGAGCAGGCGGAAGGCTTGCGGGATGGGCATGTCGACGCCGTCGGCGACGGTGACGAGGGTGGCCGGGGCTTCGGCGAGGGCGGCGATGGCTTGGCTGTCTCGGGGGTCGACGGCAAGGGGGGCGGCGTCTTCGAGGCTGATTTCGGGCATGAGTTCTTTCATGTTCGCCGGGTCGAGGGCGGCGATGCCGCTCTGCGGCAGGATGACGCGCACGGGTTCGTTGTAGCCGAGGCTGACGCCGCCGCGCCGGATGAGCTCTGATTTGCGTTTGCGGTAGCTGAAGGGGTCGAAGGGTGCTTCGGCGGGTTCGGCGACGGGCTGCCCGGCAAGGGCGCCGGGCTGGTAGGGGGCGGCGAGTTCGTAGCCGGGGGCGATTTCATGGACGGCGTCTTCGGTGAGTGAGACGCGCAGGGTGTCGCCGATGCCGTCGGCAAGCAGGGAGCCGATGCCGATGGCGCTCTTGATGCGGGCGTCTTCGCCTTCGCCGGCTTCGGTGACGCCGAGGTGGATGGGGTAGTTCCAGTCGTCTCCGGCTTCGTCGAGCCGTTTGATGAGCAGGCGGTAGGCCTGGATCATGACTTTGACGTTCGATGATTTCATCGAGAAGACGAGCCGGTGGTAGCCGAGGTCGCGGGCGACGCGGGCGAATTCGAGGGCGCTCTCGACCATGCCTTCCGGGGTGTCGCCGTAGCGGTTGAGGATGCGATCGGAGAGTGAGCCGTGGTTGGCGCCGATGCGCATGGCGCGGCCGTGTTCTTTGCAGAAGAGGACGAGCGGGGTGAAGGCCAGGCGCACGCGTTCGAGTTCTTCTTCGTACTCGGCGTCGGTGTAGTCGCGCTCGACGAATTTCTTTTTGTCGATGAAGTTGCCGGGGTTGATGCGGATTTTTTCAACCCATTTCGCGGCTTCCATGGCGGCGTCGGGTTTGAAGTGGATGTCGGCGACGAGGGGGACGCGGCAGCCGGCGGCGCGGAGTTCCCGGGCGATGTTTTCTAGGTTGGCGGCGTAGGTTTTGGTCTGCGCGGTCAGGCGGATGATTTCACAGCCGGCTTCGGCCAGCGCCAAGGCTTCTTTGACGCATCCCTCCGTGTCGAGGGTGTCGCTGGTGAGCATGGATTGGATGCGGATGGGGTGGTCGGCGCCAAGGGGCAGGTCGCCGATCATGACTTCGCGGCTCAAACGTCGGTTGTAACTGTACAGGCTCGGGCAATGCAGCTTCGGCATAGCGTGACTTTACCCCCGTCGGGGGCGGATTTCAAGCACGAATCCGTCTCTGACGCGTTTTGCTGTTGACTTATGCCGTATCTGGCTCTAAATTGGAAGTGAAATTTAATCTCTCTAGCATGAATCACGTTTCAACCTCTGCCCGACTTCTTTCACTCACGCTGGTGGGTGTCTTGAGTTCCTGTGTGTATTTCACGCAGGATGTTCCCGATAAGCCGTATAAGGGCCGCCCGCCCAAACTGACGACTCCGCCGCTTGCAACGCCCGCCGCGACGCCCGCCGCGACGCCGGGCTCCGCGCAGATGCCGCTGCCGGGCGCTGCGACCAAGCCAACGGCTGTGCCGGCACCGCCGCCACGGCACGATGCCAAGCCGGCGGGCAAGCCTTCATCGCATATCACGCAGCCCGGGCATGCGACGGTGAAGCCCGCGGAGCCCAAGGTTCAGACGCCGACCAAGCCCAAGGCTGATCCGAAGCCCGAGCCGAAGAAGCCTTCGCTGTTGCCTGATACGCCGCCTTCCAAGTCTGCGGCTAAGCCTTCGGGTGATACTCCGGTGGCCAAGGAGGTGCCGGGGGATCCCACGCGTGTTTACAACCCGTATAATCCGAGCCGCACGATCCAAATTCTCGATAAGAACGGCAAGCGCTGGCCGAGCGGCAAGCGTCTCAAGATTAAAGGTCAGGATAAGTATTTCCTAGTTCCCTGACAACGCTGTTTGCCATGGCTGATTTGCCTGTTTTTCGCTGTGTGACGATCTACGGTCCGGGGCTGCTGGGCGGTTCGATTGCTCTTGCGGTCTCCGAGCTGATGCCGGGCTGTGAGTTGCGTCTCTGGGCGAGGCGCGAGCAGCCGCTGGAGTTGGCGCGCCGCATGGGGATTACGGAGCATACCTTTTCGGATCCCGTGGCTGCGGCCAAGGGAGCGGATCTGGTGATTCTGGCTACGCCTATCGGGGTGTTTGAGGATCTGGCGCGGCATATTCTCTCGGCGATTTCTCCCGAGGCGGTGGTGACGGATGTCGGGTCGGTGAAGGCTTACGTGCACCGAACGACGGGGCAGTTTCTCACGGAGCGCGGGCGCTGTTTTATCGGGTCTCACCCGATGGCGGGCGCCGAGACTCAGGGGCTCGAGCATGCCCGCGCCGATCTGCTTCGGGGGGCGACGGTGGTGGTGACGAATGAGCATGCGGCGCCGCTCGACAGGCTGCGTCGGCTGGAGGCTTTCTGGCAGGCGCTGGGCTGTGCGACTTACGAGATGGCGGCGGCGACGCATGACGAGACGGTGGCGCGTATTTCGCACACGCCTCATATTCTCGCGGGGCTTTGCGCCCGGCATGCGTACTTGAGCGATGTGCCGCTGAAGGATATGCAGCGGCTGGCGGCGTCGGGGTTCCGCGACACGACGCGGGTGTGCTCGGGGCCGCCGACGATGTGGGCCGATATTCTCTGGGAGAATGATGTGGCGATCCGCCGCTCGCTCGCGGATACGATGGAGGATCTCAAGGCGCTGATGGCTCTGCTGGAGAACCAGGATAAGGAGGGTCTGCGGCTTTGGCTCGATAAGGCGAAGGAGGCTCGCGAGGTGATTCGCGGCGCGGCGGCAGCGGACGAGTCTGCGGCGGCACCCCCCTGCCCTCCCGATCAAAAGCCGCCTGCAGCCGGGTGAGGCTTTTCAACGGGTCTTTGTTTCAAGGCCCGCGGCGGTTTTCATGTGTTGTTTTGTGTGAGGGCGCCCCTAGCGGGCGCTCTCTTGATGTTCCGGCCAAGTGCTCCGGCGCCCGCGCGACGCGCGCCCTGCTGCGGCGTGCCGCCTCGCTGCGAACGAGCCGACGGCTCGCGAGCTGAGCTTGATGCCGACGGCCACGAGCGGCCTGGCCTGCTCCGAATAACATGAGGCGCCCGGCCGATGTTCGGCCGGGCGCCTGTTTATAGAGCTTGCGCTTGGGTTAGCTCACGCGGAGCCTCAGTTGAGGGTGGTGATGTAGTAACCGGCAATCACTGCCGTGCCGATCACGCCGGCAACGTTCGGCCCCATGGCGTGCATGAGCAGGAAGTTGCTGCGGTCATCCTGCTGGCCGACGTTGTGCGAGACGCGGGCGGCCATCGGGACAGCGGAGACACCGGCCGAACCGATGAGCGGGTTGATGGGGTTCTTGCGCCAGCCGGGGATGAGGTTCATGATCTGAGCCGCCAGCAGGCCGCAAATCGTCGCCACGGCGAAGGCGACCACGCCGAGGATGATGATCAGCAGGGTCTGAACCTCGAGGAAGCGCGAGCCCTGCATGGTGAGGCCGACGGAGACACCCAGCAAAATGGTCGTGATGTTCATCAGCTCATTCTGCGCGCAGGAGACAAGGCGCTCGGTGACTTTGCACTCACGCAGGAAGTTGCCGAACATGAGCATGCCGAGCAGCGGTGCCGCATCGGGGCAGAGCAGGATGGTGACGATGGTCACGGAGAAGCAGAAGAAGAGCTTCTCGCCTTTGGAGACCTGACGCAGCGATTTCATCCTGATCTTGCGCTGGGCCTTCGTCGTGCAGAGCTTCATGAAGGGAGGCTGAATCATCGGCACGAGGGCCATGTAGGAGTAGGCGGCCACGGCGATGGCGCCCAGAAGTTCCGGCGCCAGTTTACTGGCGAGGAAGATCGAGGTGGGGCCGTCCGCGCCGCCGATGATGCCGATGGCCGATGCCTGCCCGCGGGTGAAGCCGAAGAGCAAGGCCGCCAAGAAGGTGAAGGCCACGCCGCCCTGAGCCGCGGCGCCGAGCAGCAGCGCCTTCGGCGAGGCCAGCAGCGGCCCGAAGTCCGTCAGCGCACCCACTCCCAAGAAGATGAGCGGGGGGAAGAGCTCGGCGCGGATGCCGAGGCCGATCCAGTCAAAGAGACCGCCGTGCAGGCCGACGATGGCGTACTCCTCGGGCTTCTGGCCCTTGATGTCGAGCATGCCCTTTTGAGGCGTCTTGCCGTCAGCTTTGAAGGCTTGGCCGGCCACCATGGGCTCGGCCATCTTGGCCTCGTATTCGGCCTTGACCTCATCGGTCACGCCCGCAGGGGCTTCGGCGGCCTTGCCTTCCATTTTGGCGAGCTTGACGGTCAGGTAACCGACGTCGCGTATGGTCTGTTCGGTGACTTTGCCGTCCTGAATGGCGACGACCTGCTTGTTGGCCTGGGTGATGACCATGCCGTTGTCAGGGATGTTCGCGATGAGGGCGCCGAAGGCAATCGGCACCATCAGGAGCGGCTCAAACTGCTTGGCCACACCCAAGTAGAGCATGACCAGCACAACACCCCACATGACGTACATCTGCCAGGTCATCTGGAAAAGGCCGATGCCTGAGAGGAATTCGCCGAAGGAGGTTAAGAGTTCTTGCAGCATAGTTTTTGATGAAGTGATTTCTGATCTCCCCGCCCGTTACGGCGGCGGGGCCGACGGGCCGGTATCAACCGATGTAGGCGAGAACCTGACCTTCAGCCACGGTATCACCGGGAGCCACGGCGAAGGAAACGAGGGTGCCGTCGCAGGGGGCGGGGATGATGGTGTTCATCTTCATGGCTTCGAGGGTGAGGATCTGGTCGCCGTCTTTGACGGCCGCACCCGGGTTGACGTCCAGAGAGACGACTTTGCCGCTCAGCGGGCTCGGGACGGGCTTGCCGCCGGCAGGAGCGGGAGCTGCAGCCGGAGCGGGAGCCGCAGGGGCGGGGGCGGGGGCAGCAGCGGGGGCGGGTGCCGCGACGGGAGCCGGCGCAACGGGAGCGGGGGCTGCAGGGGCGGGGGCAGCGGCGGAGCTGCTGAGGGTTTCAACGGTGACGTCAAAGGTCTGGCCGGCGACGGTAATGCGGAGCTGTTTCATGATGTTGTGGATTGTAGATTGTGTGTTAAGAGTTTGTGTAGGGGTATCGTGCGGAGAGGGGAGGTTAAATGAGCATCATCGACGCACGGGGAAGTGAGAGCTCATGATGGTGGCCCGGCCGTTCTGCGCGTAGCTCGGGTTCACGGGTTTGATCTCGAGGATGCGAGCCTCGGTGCCGACGGTGACTTTGACGGCGGCGGCAATGGCGGCAACGATCTCGGGTGTGATGCTGCTGCGGGCGGCGTCGAAAATGCCGGCAGCCAGCGCTGCGACCTGCACGGGGCTGAGTTCACCGGGTGCAGGAGCAGCCGCCGGCGCAGGCGCAGGAGCGGGAGCAGGCGCTGCGGCGGGGCGGGCGGCTGCCAGCTTCGCCTTGGCGGCTTGCTCCTTCTCCTTGCGCTTGGCATCCAGACGCTGGGCCACGGCTCCGGAGATCGACAGAAGGATACTCAGGAAGCCGAGGCAGCAGAACACCACAAGCATACCTGTGATCTGATACATCAGGTCGCCTATCTCGAGAGCGGCAAGGGTGTGTGCGGTTGCGATCATATGGGATGGAGTAAGTTAGAGGGGCATGTTGCCGTGCTTCTTGGCCGGGCGAGTTTCGCGTTTGCCCAGCAGGGTGCGCAGCGTCAGAGCGATGCGGGCGCGGGTCTGCTTCGGGTCGATGATCTCGGTGAGCTGGTCGGAGGCAGCGGCGGCGTAGGGGTTGTAGAAGGTGTTGATGTATTCGTCGAGCAGCTCTTTCTCGCGGGCGGCACGCTCGGCGGGGTCTTCGATAGCTTTGAGCTCGCGCCCGTAGAGAATGGGCACGGCACCCTGTGCACCCATCACGGCGATTTCAGCGCAGGGCCAGGCAAAGACGGCATCGGCGCCGAGGTCTTTGCTGCACATGGCGATGTAGGCGCCGCCGTAGGCTTTGCGGGTGATGAGGGTGATCTTGGGCACGGTGGCCGAAGAGTAGGCGAAGATCATTTTGGCGCCGTGGCGAATGATGCCGCCGCGCTCCTGCTGCTTGCCGGGCAGGAAGCCGGGAACGTCGACGAGGTTCACCACGGGCACGTTGAAGCAGTCGCAGCAACGGATGAAGCGCGCGGCTTTGTCGGAAGCGTCGATGTCGAGGCAGCCGGCCTTGACGGCGGGCTGGTTGGCAATGATGCCGACGACGACGCCGCAGATGCGGGCGAAGCCGACGATGACGTTGCCGGCGAAGTTGGCCTGAACCTCGAGGAAGGAGTCCTCGTCCACGAGGTGGTTGATGACCTGCATCATGTCCATCGGCGTGCTGTTGCTCTCGGGAATGATGTCATTCATGCCCTCATCATCGGCGATGTTGAGCGGGCAGCTGAGGTCGTGCGGGGGCTCCTGCGTGTTGTTGCTCGGCAGGTAAGAGAGGATCTTCTTGGCGATCTCGATGGCCTCGGCATCGCTCTTGGCGACGAAGTGGGCGTTGCCGGAAACGGAGGAGTGGACGGCAGCACCGCCGATTTCATCCATGGTGCACTTTTCGTAGGTGACTTGCTCGATGACTTTCGGGCCGGTGATGTACATGCCGGCCGCACCGCCCTCGCGGATGATGATGAAGTCGGTGAGAGCGGGCGAGTAGGCCGCGCCGCCGGCGCAGGGGCCGAGGATGAGCGAGATCTGGGGCACGACGCCCGAAGCGGCTACGTTGTTGTAGAACACGTTGGCAAAGCCGGAGAGAGCTTCGACGCCTTCCTGCAGGCGGGCACCGCCCGAGTCGTTCATCTGGATGACGGGCATACCGGCCTTGAGGGCGTAGCGCTGGGCATCACAGATTTTCATGGCGTGCATGTAGCCCAGAGAGCCGCCTTGCGCCATGAAGTCGGCGGAGACGGCCGCGACGGGACGACCGTCGACGAGGCCGAAACCCGAGACGATACCCTCGCCGGGGATGTTCTTGTTCTGCATGCCGAAGTTGTTGCAGTGGTGGCGGGTGTGCATGCCGATCTCCGTGAAGGAGCCGCCATCAAAGAGTGCGTCAACGCGCTCGCGCGCCGTCCAGTCGCCTTTTTCATGGCGCTTGGCAATTTTCTCCTCGCCGCCGGAGAGGATGATCTTGCGGCGACGAGCTTCGAGTTCTTCAAGCAATTTGGGATCTATAGCCATAAGATTGTCAGACGGGTTGTCCTGCGCCGCAGCTGCGAGACGTTCGCAGGGGGCTCCCTGCGGCCGCTCGCCTCTCCGCCCGCTTTATCCGCTTGCTTTGATGCCGATCGGATGGCGGTCGGACGCGACGCCGATGATCTGTCGCAGAGGTGGGCTTGCCCCACTCTACGCAGCGGCATTGTACCACGCTCCTACGGCTAAGTGAAGCAAATTCGACCGTCATACCGTGATTTTTGTTTCACTTGGCCGCATGCGGGTCAGCGGAGGCGAGCTGCGCAGGCGAAGGCGAGGCCGGACTTCCCGAAAGGGGATGTGTTTCGGGCAACGGGGAGCCTCTTCGCGCGGCGGGATGAGCTTCGGCGACGGGGCGGCGCTGCCGCAGAGGCGGCTCGTCGGAGGCGGCTCGTCGACGGCCGTTCAGGCTTGCACGGTGATGCGGGGGGTGAGGATGCAGCGCTTGTAGTGCCCGGGGGCAACGTGGGTGCGGGGCCAGACGATGCAATCGTCCAGCACGCAGCCGTCGGGGATGACGGCGTCGCAGCCGACGCTGCAATCTTCGCCCAGCTCGGCGCCGGGAGCGATGCGGGCGGCGGGGTGGATGCGCTCGCGCGAGTTGAGGCTCAGGACGGTGTCGAGGTAGCTCTGCGGGTTGCCGACTTCATGCCAGTTGGCCCAGTCGAAGACGGCGCCTGCGAGTTGTTTGCGCTTGATGAGCTCCAACCAGATGGGAACGATGGAGAAGAGGTCGGCTTCGGGGAAAAGTTCGGCGATGGAGGGGTCCGTGACGCAGACGCCGGCATACTGGTGGGTGCCGGGGTTGATGCCGAGGGCGTGGCGCATGTCGGTGATGAGGCCGGTGGCGGGATCATAGCCGACGTTGCGCTTGCCGTCGATGCTCCGCAGGGCGAGGGTGACGAGGGCGCCGCTGCGACGATGGGCGGCGAGGAGTTCCGCGACGGGGATGTCGGTGAGGATGTCGCCGTTGTGCATGATGAGCGGCTCGTCATGCGAGATGAGGGGCATGATGCGCTTGAGGCCGCCGCCGGAGTCGAGGGGGGCGGCTTCTTCGCTGAAGCGGACGCGGCAGCCTCGGTAGGTCGGCTCGGGGAAGGCTCTCTCCCACATGATGGGGAGGGCTGAGATGTTGACGATGAAGTCCTTGACGCCGCAGCGGATGTAGTGATCCATCGTGTGCTGAATGAGCGGCTTCTGAAAAACGGGCATCAGAGGCTTGGGCAGGATGTGCGTGAGCGGCGCGAGTCGCGTGCCCATGCCGGCGCCGAGGATGAAGGCTTGCATGGGCGGCATTGTAGCGCGTCGGCCGCCCGCGGTCAAGTGCCGGAGCTGCGAGTCTCGGGCAAGGGAGGGCGAAGGGAGGGTGTCACCAAAGATGTCACCAAAGAGCCGGCATGGGCCAAGCGACGGCGACGATGCCCATGATGAGGTTGGCGACGGCGTGCATGAGCACGACGGGCATGAGGCGTTTGGTGCGCACGACGAGCCAGTAGGCGATGCTGCCGTAGATGAAGGCGGCGGGGTAGTCGGCCGTGACGTGCACGAGCATGAAGCCCAGCGTGGTCACGATGTAGGCAAGGGGGCTGTGCGTGCCGAGGGGGACGTCTTGCGGGAAGTCGCGGTTGACGCACCAGCGCATGAGGAAGCCGCGCCAGAAGAGCTCTTCGACGAAGGGGACGACGAGGGCGGCGCGCATGAAGCGCAGCGCGTATTCGACGGGCACGGCCGCGGATGAGTCTCCGAAGACGCGCTCGGGCTCAAAGCCCCCTTCGTTCGGCACCCAGCCAGCGAGGTAGGGGATGAGCCAGATGCCTATGCCGACGACGCCGCAGAGGACGCCGAGCAGGCAGCTGCCGAGGCTGCCGTCGAGGGGGATGCCGCGGCGCACGCGCCGGAGGTAGCCCGCGCAGACGAGTGTCTGCAAGGGGTAGAGCCACATTTCGGGGGCGCGGCGCCACCAAGGAGCATCGGGGTGATCCCAGGCGACAGTCCCCTCCAGCACGAAGAGCAGGAGGTTGAAGGCGATGAAGAGGACAAAGGGCAGCACGCAGCAGCGATAGAGCGCGGCGTCGCTCTGCGGCGGTGCGGCTTTGTCCATGTCTTCGCGCAGGGAGGGGAACAGCGCCGAATGTGCGGCGCCTCAGGACTTGAGGCTCTCGCAGAAGCGCGCCATCTTGTCGCAGGCCTTCTCCAAGAGATTAAAGCCGGTGGCGTAGCAGCAGCGCAGGTATCCTTCGCCGCAGGAGCCGAAGGCCGTTCCGGGAACGGCCGCCACGCGGGCGTCGCGGAGCAGGCGAACCGCAAACTCTTTGGAGCTGAGGTTGAAGCGTTTGACGCTCGGGAAGGTGTAGAAGGCGCCGCCGGGCAGGTGGCAGTCCATCCCCATGTCGTTGAAGCGCTTGACGATGTAATCGCGGCGCATGCGGTAGCTGTCCCGCATCTCCAGCATGGCTTCACGGCCGTTGCGCAGGGCCTCGATGCCGGCCTCCTGCGAGGTGATGGACGGGCAGATCATGGTGTAGGAGTGCACCTTGCACATCATCTCGATGAGCTCGGCGGGGCCGCAGGCATAGCCCAAGCGGAAGCCGGTCATGGCGAAGGCTTTGGAGAAGCCGTGCAGGAGCAGGGTGCGCTCTTTCATGCCGGGCAGGCTGGCGATGCTGACGTGTTTTTCGCCGTCGTAGCGCAGCTCGGAGTAAATCTCGTCCGTGAGCACCACGAGGTCGTGGCGGATGCAGATGTCGGCAATGGCCTTGAGGGTCTCGAGCGGCGCGACCGAGCCGGTCGGGTTGGTCGGGAAGTTGAGCATCAGCACCTTGGTGCGGGGCGTGATGGCGGCCTCGAGCTTCGCGGGATTGAGGGCGAAGAGGTCGTCGATGTTGGTTTCGACCGGCACGGCTTTGCCGTAGGCCATGAGAACGGTGGGCGCGTAGCTCACGTAGGCCGGCTCATGGTAGAGGACTTCGTCGCCGGGGTTGAGCAGGCAGCGCAGAGCCAAGTCGATTGCCTCGCTGACGCCGACCGTGGGCAGAATCTCACAGGCGGGGTCGTAGCTGACGCTGAAGAAATCCTCCACGTAGTCGGCGATGGCGCAGCGCAGCGATTCGAGGCCGAGGTTGCTCGTGTAGGTGGTGTGCCCCTTCTCCAGCGAGAAGATGGCCGCTTCGCGGATATTCCAAGGGGTGACGAAGTCCGGCTCGCCGACGCCCAGCGAAATGATGTCTTTGCTGCCGGTGACTAGGTCGAAGAACTCGCGGATGCCCGAACGGGGCAGGTCCACAATCTGGCGAGAGAGCGTATGATTCCAATCCATGGCTCAGGGGGCGACGATGAGGCGTTCGTGCGGGGTTTCCTCCTCGAAGAGCAGGCCGTTGAGTTTGTAGGTCTTGAGGCGGAAGTGCGTCGCGGTGGAGAGGACGCCCTCAAGGCTGGAGAGTTTTTCACTGACGAAGCGCGCCACATCCATCAGGTTGGCGGCTTCGACGAGCACCAGCAGGTCAAAACCGCCCGAGATGAGGTAACAGGTCTTGACTTCGTCAAAGCGGGCGATTCGCTTGGCCAGGTGGTTAAAGCCGCCGCCTCGCTCGGGGGTGCAGCGCACTTCGATGAAGGCGGAGACGCCGTCCTCGTCGTCGTTGACGATCACCTGATAGCCCACGATGCGACCCTCCTGCTCGAGAGCGGCTCGCGCGGCGGCGACGTCAGAGACGCTCACACCAAGGCGGTCTGCGATCTGCTGGTCGCTCAGGCGGGCGTCCGACTCCAATAATTTCAGAAGGGATTCCTGTATCATGCGCCTGCGATGTTACCACAGCGGAACGGTGTGTCAAGCCTCCAGATCGCCATCAGACAGGGAAAATGATGGACAAAGAGCCCGCCGCATGTTAAAACCGCAGACGATGCGGATGTCTCCCCAGAACAAGATTCTCGTGACGATCGTCGCTCTGCTGTCGCTGCCGGCTCTCATCATTGCGCTTGAGCCGCCCGAGCCGTCGGCGCAGATGCGGGGAGAGTCGGGAAGCGGGCGGGCCGGCGATTTGCCGAGGGCGGCGTCGGATGCGATCTCCGCCACGGCGGCGGAGGCACCGCTGACGCCCGAGCAGGCGAAGGGGCGCGACCTCTGTGAGACGGCCTGCTACTACCTCGACCACGAGTCGTACAGCGATGTTTCGGGCGTGCCCGACATGCTCCGGCGGGCGTGGACGGAGCACGACTACGCGCCGGCCGCCGTCAAGCTTCTCGATGTCTACGAGGGCAAACACAAGGGCTTGAATGCCGACCCGAAGGCGGCTTTTGAACTGGCCAAGTCCATTGCCGAGAATGACGAGCTGGCTGCACGCGATGCGGTGCACCGCGATTTGCAGTGCCTCGCGCTTTTTCGCCTCGCCCGATACTGCGAACGCGGGTTTGCGGGGAAGAAGCAGCCGCGCGAAGCCTACCTCTGCATGAAGAAGGCGGCCGATCTCGGTGCAGCTCGCGCTCGCGTCGAGCTGGCGCTCTACCAGATGCGCGGCACGGGCTGCGATCCGGCGCCTCAGGAGGCCTTGCGCAACCTGCTGCTGGTGCACGGCAAGGCTCCCGATACGCCGAATCTCTATTACTACTTGGGCTTCATGTACGCTCAAGGGCTCGGGATGAAGAGTGCTCAGCCGGCTGAGGCCGTGCGCTTTTACCGCTTGGGGGCAAAGTACAACGATCCCAACGCCATCAACAACCTCGGGGCTCTCTACGAGCGCGGCACGCCGCAGACGCGTCGCAACTACAAGCTGGCGCTCAAGCTCTACCGCAAGTCGGCTTCGCTGGGCAACCGAGAGGCCTCGGCCAATCTGCAGAGGCTCGAGTTCCGGACGCGGCTCAAGGGCGGCACGCATGAGACGAGTTTCGCGCAGCGCCTCAACCACAGCTTGCAGCGCTTCGTGCATGCCCTACCCCTTGACGAGAGCGGGAAGGACAAGATCATCCGCCGCCTTCGCGATTTCGACAACAGTCACCTCAACCCCGCGCCCTGATATCCCTGCGTCTCCGCGTCTCCGCGTCTCCTGCGTCCCTGCTTCCCCTGACGCTTCCCCACCCCTCGGCCATGTCGTCCCGCCGCCAGCCCAACTCTCCTCTCTGCGCCGAGTCCTCGCCCGCCGACCGAGCGGAGGACGCCGCTGCAGACTACTGTTCTGAGGCCGGGTGCGACGGCGCAGCGAACGGCGCCGAGTCCGCTTGCTCGTTGAACCCGCCTGCCCGAAGCGCCCGAAGTTTTGAGCCGCAGGCGGCTCTCGGCGCGCTGCGAACGGCTGCCGCGCAGCTCGGTTTTTCCGCCGTCGGTGTCGCCGACGCGCATGCGCCTCAGGGCGACGGGCTGAAGCGCTGGCTGCAGGAGGGCTGCCACGCCGATATGGCGTGGATGGAGCGCCACCTCGATGCCCGCCTCAACCCCGATCTCGTGCTGCCGGGGGTGCGTCGCGTCGTGATGCTGACGTATGAATACGCGCGGCACGACGCCCGAAGCCTCGGTCGCATCGCGCGCTACGCTCAGGGGGACGATTACCACAAGCTGCTGGCACCGAAGCTGGCGGATCTCGATGAGACGCTGAGTTTTTACGGCGGGCAGCAGCGCTGTTTCACGGATTCGGGGCCGGTGTCCGAGCGTTTTTTCGCCCGGCAGGCCGGGTTGGGCTGGCTGGGGCGCCACGGTCTGCTGCTGCGGGAGCGCGGGGGCTCGTTTTGCTTTCTGGCCTGCATCCTGACCACGCTTGAGCTGCCGCTCGATGCGCCCGCCAAAAACCGCTGCGGTTCGTGCCGACGCTGTGAAGAGGCCTGCCCGACAGGAGCGCTGAGCCGCGGGCTCTGCGATGCCAGACGCTGCCTTTCCTACTGGACGATTGAGGCCAAGGCCCCCATGCCCGCCGACATCGCGGCACGGCAGTCGGATCGCCTCTACGGCTGCGACATCTGCCAAGAGGTCTGCCCCTGGAATCGCCCCCTCCCTCACGACGCCTCACCGCCGACGGATCCGCACTTGCTGATGCCCGCTGCCCTGAGGCGAGCCGACATCGACGAGCTGGCGCAGTTGAGTGACGAGGCTTTCGCCGCCCTCTTCGCCGGCTCGTCGATTCGCCGCATCGGCCCGCAACACTGGAGAGCCAATCTGGGGCAGCGCTGAGCCCGCAGGCATCAGGCCGCCGGGCGCGGCGCAGCGGAGGAGCCGACGGCAGGACGCGAAGCCTGCTGCATGACGCGAAAAGCGCCTCGCGCGACGCACATCCGCATTGATTCGGGCACAGCGCCGTGCTAGACTGCGCGCGTATGGAAGTTTTCTCCGCGATTCTCGCTCAGTACTCACACCACGTCTCTGAGAGCAGCAACTTTATCGGCGTCCCGGGCTACGGCTACGCTCTGGGCGGCATGAATCTTCTCGGTCTCATCCTGATTCTCGGCGCAGGGCTCATCGGCTTTATCGTTCAGCAGCGCATGATGCAGCACATGAGGCGCTTCTCATCGGAGCGCGCGCCCATGACGGGAGCCGAGGTTGCGCGGCGCATGCTTGCCGAAAACGGCATCGACGACGTGCGCGTCATCAGCACCTCCGGGCAGCTCACCGACCACTACAACCCCGCCGACAAGACCGTCAACCTCAGCGAAAGCGTCTACAATCAGGCGACGGTGGCCGCCATGGCCGTGGCGGCTCACGAGTGCGGGCACGCCGTCCAACACGCCACGGCATACTCCTGGCTGACGCTGCGCTCGACGCTGGTTCCCATGGTCAACATCGGCTCGCATCTCGGCCAGATTGTGCTCATCATCGGGTTGATCATGGTGGGCGTAAGCCACAACCCGACCGTCGCGTGGATCGGCCTTGCCCTCTTCGGCACGACGACGCTCTTCACCCTCGTGACGCTGCCGGTGGAGTTCGACGCTTCGATGCGTGCGCTGCGCTGGCTGCGCTCGTCCGGCCTCGCCGATCAGGCCATGCACGGCCAAGCCTCAACGGCGCTGCGCTGGGCGGCGATGACCTACGTCGCCGCAGCCCTGTCATCCATCGCCATGCTGGTCTACTACGCCCTCATCATTCTGAGGCAGAGCGGCGGGCGCAACAACGAGTGACGCAGCTTGCCCGGGCGGCGCTCCGGCCGGAGGGCCGCCTTGTTGTTTTCACCACCCCTTGCGGGTTCCGCCATCCGTGAGCAACCGAAGCCGACAACTCCTCGAAGCCGTGCGAAGTCGCCTGGGCGGCACGGCCACAACGGGTGCCGCCGTCCTGGCTCTGCAAGCCGTGCTGCGCGCACTCACGGACGGGCTGCGGCAAGACGGCGAGGTTCACCTCTCGGGCTTCGGCAGTTTTCGCATCAAAACACGAGCCGCGCGGCGGCTGCTTTTGCCGGGCAGAGCCGACGAAGTCCGCCTGCCGCAGCGGCGCGTCCTCTGCTTCTCACCTTCGAGCCGCCGGCAGCGGCGCAGCCCTCGCGGCGATGAAAATTAAGCCCGTGTCTCAGAATGGGCTTCACACATGCGCGAAGATGCGGCATAATAAGCCCATGAGCTTTCGGTCACGGTTTGCGCTACTCGTCCTGCCGCTCCTGCTGACGGCAGCAGGTTGCGACGATTCGTCGAAGGATGAAGACCGTGCCCGCGCGGCTCGCTTCACCACCTCGACCAAGCCGGCCCCCGCCCCGCACCGCGAAGAGCTCAGCACCTTCATCCGACCGGGTGCCGGCGACCCGCTCGCCGGCACAGGCGCCACCAAATTTGAGCTCTACAGCGAGTACAAAGGCGAAGATATCCGTCAGCTCACGGGAGTTTCGGGCCGCAAGCTTCTGCTGGTGTTCACGGCTCCGTGGTGCCCTCATTCGGCCAACATGCGCCGCGCCCTTCAAGAGCTCGCCGAGTCGCAGCACGGCAGCATCCAGGTCGTCGAGGTCAACGCCGACGAGTATTCCGAGCTGGCGCATCGCTACAACATCTCGGCCGTTCCCACCACCGTGCTCTACACCGAAGGCGTCAAGCTCCGCACCTTCCGCGGCGCCTACTCCACCGAAAGCGTGCGGCGCTACCTGCGCAAGGTTTTCAGCACCGAGAATGCGGGCGAAGCACCCTCGACCTGAACCGACGCGGCGCCCCTTCCCTCCCCCTTCCAACCCACACACATATCAGCATTCATCATGAGATTCCTGACAGGTTTGCAACCCAGCGGTCAACTCCACATCGGCAACTACTTCGGCGCCATTGAACCCGCCGTTCGCCTCCAAAACAGGGGAGAAGGCTTTTACTTCATCGCCAACTATCACGCCATGACGACCATGGAAAGCGCCGCCAAGCTCCGCGAGAACACGAAGGGACTGGCGACGGACTTCCTTGCCTGCGGCCTCGACCCCGAAAAATCCGTCTTTTTCGCCCAATCGGCCGTCCCGGAAGTCAACGAACTGGCTTGGATTCTCTCAACGGTCTGCCCCATGGGGCTACTCGAGCGCTGCCACTCCTACAAAGAGAAGATGGCCAAAGGCTTTGCGGCCACCCACGCTCTCTTTGCCTACCCGGCCCTGATGGCGGCCGACATTCTGCTCTACAACGCCGACGCCGTCCCCGTGGGCAAAGACCAGAAGCAGCACCTTGAAGTAACCCGCGACCTCGCCGGCAAGATGAACGACGCCTTCGGGGCCGACCTCTTCAAACTCCCCGAACCCATCATCAACGAGGTGACAGCCGTGGTGCCGGGCCTCGACGGGCAGAAGATGAGCAAGAGCTACGGCAACACGCTGCCCATCTTCGGCGATGAGAAAGCCGTCCGCAAGCTCATCAACAAGAAGGTGGTGACGGACGCCACGCCGCTCGAAGACCCGAAGCCGACCGAAGGCTCGATCATCCTCGCGCTCTACAAGCTCTTCGCCTCGCCCGAGCAGTACCAAGCCATGGTCGACGCCCACCATGCCGGCGGCGTGGGCTACGGGCAGTTCAAGAAGGATCTCTTCGAGGCCTACTGGGAGTACTTCCGCAGCGCCCGCGAGAAGCGCGAGCACATTCTGGCGCACCCGGAATACGTCGAAGACGTCCTGCGCCACGGTGCCGAACGCGCACGGCAGGAAGCGGCCGCCACCCTCACCCGCGTGCGCGAGGCCGTCGGTCTCATCTGGTACTGATGCCGGCTCTCGCCCTCCGAACCAACCTTCTCCGCCCACCATGAGTCACGTCCCTTTCATCACCGCCTCCCTCAGCGCCGCCTTCATCTTCGGTGCGCTGCAAAGCTCTGCCGGGCTGCTCGGCAATATTGAAGCCAACAGCAGCAAGCGAGATGCAACCAAGGCAGCCCGAAGTTGTCCGGAACTGACGGAGGCTGAAAAAAAGGGCGAATACCGCTTGTCTGCGGAACCCGCCGGACAAAAGTGGGCGATGAGTTTTGTCTACAACAAGAGCCGCAAGCTGGAGGCTCTGCTCTTCATCGGCGATCAGGCCATGCCCGCCTCGGGCTACGACGACCTGCTCAAATCCTTCTACCTCTTCACGGAGAAGGCTCTGCGCTCTCACTTCGGCGTCTCGAACGACAAACCCATCAACACGCCTGCGTGGGGCGAGGGGCGCGAGGCGAAGCCCGGCGCCTTTGCCCCCATGCACGCCTACGCCATCAACGACACTGCGCTGCTGACCGTGGGCGTTGTTCGCAACCGCGGCAAGAGTTACTCGATGGCCTTCCGCCTCTCCCCCTATCAGAAAACGGGGCTGGGCAACACGGGAGCGGACAATACGGGCGGCAGTGCCGACGAATGGAAACGCATCCCGAATCTCGACACCTACCCCGAGGGCAAGCGCTTTCTGGCCGACCGCGGTCTTCTGCCGAAGCCGGATCCGCAGCCCGCGCCGCAACCCGGCGACGCCTCGGGAAGCGCGGGAAGCGAGGGCAGCGAGGGCAGCACGCCCCCGCCTGATACAGCCATCGCCGATGCCGGCAACGGCAAGGCTCCGGCGCCCGGCGCCGACTCGGGCAAGGGCAGCGGCGGGGCAGCGGCGGGCACCCCGGGCAGCAGCCCGCAGCCGACCCCGTCGAAGCCCTTGGTCGACCAACTGCCCGAGGACGCGGATCTCGCGCCCGAAGAGCGCGTTCTGCTGCTCTCGCTCAACCACCTGCGCGCCGACAATCAGGCAGACGTCGCCGCCTCCAATCTCCGCAAACTGGCCGATGCGGGCGATCTGCGCGCCTGTTATGCGCTGGCCCTCTGCTACGAACAGGGCAAGGGCGTCGCGCAAGACAAAAACGAAGCCGCACGTCTGCTCTACAAGGCAGCCGGCGGCGGCTACGCGCTCGCGATGGTGCGCTACGGGGAAGAGTACGGCGCGGCCTGCGCGGCGCTGAAGCTCGATGAAGCGAGCGGCAAACGCTTGGCCGAGCAGGTCGCGATTGACGCCGATGAAGTCGCATCGGTATCGACCCGCTTCAACTACGCCGTCATGCTGCGCTACGGCTACGGCACGCGCAAGGACGTCGAACTGGCCCGCCTGCTGCTCGAAGAACTCGCTGCGCTGGGCGACTACGACGCCGCTCAACTGCTCAAGGACTGTGAGTAAACCCGGCCGGGTACACGTCTCTCACTCCTCCGGCTCCAGCACGACATCCGTTTCATCACTCCGCGGCGAATACGTCGCCGCCACACTCGCCCACGCTACATGACCCAGACCAGAAAAACCGGACTCGTCATTCTGTATAACCACAACTACGAAAAGAACATCGAGCTCCTCTTCAAGCTCTACCGCCCCCATTTTTCCGCCATCAGGCAGCTGATGCCTTTCTACCGCGGCGATCGGGACGACGTCATCAGCGTCTTCGGCAACTCCTTCATCTTTCACAGCTACATTGCTCAAGCGCGGCGCGAGCTTGAGCAGATGCCCTGCGATGACATCCTCATCATCGGCGACGACCTCCTTCTCAACCCCGAACTCCATGAGTTCAACATCCACCGTCAGCTGAACATCAGCCCCGGCGCCTTTTACATCGACCGGGTAGAAAACATCTGCAAGGGCGAATACTCGCGCCCCCTCGACGAGGCCGACAACTTCTCATGCACACCGCCCGGCCTCGATCAAAGTGCGAACCGCTGGGTGCCGAGCTACGATGAAGCCTTCGACATCCTCCGCTCCAAAGGGCTCATCGATTCCCGGCGCCTCCGCAAATACAAGCCCTTCTACCCCCTCTTCCTCCGCCCTCTGCTCGGAGGCGGCCATGCGTACAAAAACTACAAAATCTTCAAGGCGCGCGTCTACCACTTTCTCAAAATGCTGCGCTACCGGATCAAGCCGACCACCTTCGCCTATCCCTGCGTGTTCGGATACTCCGATTTGGTTCTGATACCGAAGGAGAAGCTCGACCTGTTCTGCCGCTATCTCGAAACCTTTGCCACATGGGGCATGTTCGTCGAAATGGCCATTCCGACCGCCATGATGCTGATGCCCGATACGGAGGTCTGCCACGCCGACAAGCATCCCTACAAGACGGGCAACGTATGGTATCCCTTTAACCCCAAACACTACCGACTCATCAGCACGACAATTGACGAACTGCTCCGAGCCTGCGACGGAGACATTGCCCGCCTGCCGGAAGAGTTCCCGCGCGAATACCTCTACCTGCATCCCGTCAAATTATCCCGCTTCAACGCAAAGCCGACCGACTCCGCCCGCTGACGGCGCGGCCCTTGCAATCGGAAGGTCGGCAGACCGACCGACGCGGCGCGGACTCCCCGCCGCATCACGCCACAAGCTGCCGGGCACGGGCTGCCGAGCGCAAACGAGGCCTCGGCAGCAGGCCCTCAGTCCTTCACCGCCTTGCCGCGACCGCAGCTGCGGGACAGGTGGCGAATCCATGCGGACTGCGGCATAGCAGCCGCCTCGGCGGCCGTAAACGGCATGCGCGGGCGCCAGTTGGTGCCGCCCTCGGTGCCGGGGGTGTTGAGGCGCACGGGGCAATCGAAGAGCTCCGTCCACATCAGCGCCGCGTAGGACGAGCGGCAGGCAAAGAGCGCGCGGTAGAGCTCATCCTTGATCTCGGAGTTCCAGCCGCGCATAAAGTCAGCCTTATCCCGCCCGGCATAATCCGCCAGCCAGCCCAGCACGCGCGAACACTCTCGCCCTACGCGAAGCTTCTCGCGCAGCCGGTCCGACGGCAGATGAATATCCCGCCGAGCCTCCTCCGCCGCAGCGACATGGCCGTACCACTCGTTCCAATCATGGCAGAGCGGCGGGAAGTCGTGAGTCGCGTAGGTCGCAAACGAGCAGGGGTTGTATGCGGCGCCCGGCGTAATGCGATCCGCCGACACCTCCCAGTGCGGAATCATGAAGCCCGCGATACGCAGCCTCGAGAGATCGGGGCGCACATAGTCCGGCACGCAGCCGAGGTCTTCGCCGATGACGCGCACGCCCGGTGCCGCCTTGAGCAGCTGGCTGAGCAAATAATCGCCCTGCATGAGGTTGGCGCGGCGATCCTGCCAAGTCCAGTCCGGGCGCGGGCGGAAACCCGGGCGGCGGCCGCCGCAGCGGGCGGCCGCCTCATCGGGCGTCAGATTCAAAAATTCGTCGTTGCGATTGGGCATCCACGGGAAGGCATAGATGCGGTAAAAGCCCAGCACGTGGTCAATGCGATACATGCTGAAAATCTCGGCGAGCTTGCCGATGCGGCGGCGCCACCAAGCGAAACCGTCCGAAGCCATCACATCCCAGCGATAGAGCGGTATGCCCCAGTTCTGCCCCCACTTTGCCGTAAAGGGATCCTCGGCGAAATTGCCCTCGGCGGGGGCACCGCCGCTCCAGTTCATATCAAAGAGGTGGCGTTCGAAAAACACATCGGAGCTGGCGACCGAAACGCCGATCGGCACATCCCCCATCAGCAGCACCCCGCGCGCATCAGCCAGCTCGCGAGCCCGGCGCCACTGCCCGGCGCAGAGCCACTGCAACCACTGCTGGTAGCGCATCTGTTCAAGCGTACTGCCGCCCATCATCACGGAGCGGCGAATCACATCCGTATTCTGCATCGGCCAGTTCCACCACTCCGAGGTGCGGAAAGCGATGCAGCACACCTTGAACACCGCGAAATCCTCGAGCCAGCGGCCCTCGGCCGCCACCCAGCGATCAAACTCCTCCCGCTGATCGGCGAACTGATCCGACTCGCAGAAGTTGTGCCAAGCCTGATGCAGCAGCTCCCGCTTGTAGGTTCGCACGCGGGCATAATCCGTCAGGTTGCGCCCGCCGGGCAGCTGGCGCGGCGGCAAATCATCCTGATAGGGCGGCAGCGGCAGCGGCATGCCGGGCACCCTCTCCAGCGCCAGATAGAGAGGCTCAAGCGCCACCGAACTGATCGCCGAATACGGCGAGGGCGCATCGCCCTCCAGCAACGCATTGACGGGCAGAAGCTGCAAAAACCCCACCTCGTGATCGGCCGCCCAATTGATCCATTCCTCGAGAGCCGCCAGATCGCCGATGCCGCCGTCGCCCTCGCGACGCAGCGAAAAAAGGGGCAGAAGCACGCCCGTCAATCTTTCAGATGCCATGGTGGGAGCTTAGCACAACGCAAGTGCCGAATCAACGGTAAAGAACACAAAATCAGAAAGCGCCGCCGCCGCATCACATGCCCGCAAAGTTATTTTGCACACTTATTTCCTTTTTTTCTTGCTTTAGAGGCGCAGTTGTGATAGTAGCAACGAAACGCGGGGAGCAGAACCAAAAAGCCCCGTCGCAACATCCGGATCCAACGCATACCCCCATGGCCACCAAACCTGAAAAGTCATCCGATAAGAAAGCTTCCAAACCCGCCGCCAAGCCTGCAGCCAAACCCGCTGCCAAGGCTGCGGCCAAGCCCTCTCGCAGCGGTTGCCGCAAGAAATCAGCCGAATCGGCGGACGAGGCGACTCCTGCCCCTGCCGCCAAACCCGCAAGAGTCGAGAAACCCGCCTCCGCCTCTGCCGCGACCTCCCGCAAAAAGCCGGCAGCGTCCAAGAGCAAGCCGGACAGCAAACCCGCGGTGCGCGAGGAAGCGCCGATCAAGGACACCCTGACGCCGGAAGAGCGCGAACGCAGCCGCAAACTCAAAGCCACCATCGAGCTTCTCAAGGCCGATCCCGAATGGCCGGCCTTTCTCGAAGAGCAGCGAGAAGCTCTCTACAAGCTGCGCGACGACCTAGCACCCAACGTGCACAACGTCACGCGCGAACACCTGCGCAGCGGCGCCTCCAACCTCTCCTCCTCCTCCGGCCAGCACATCGGCGATGCCGGCAGCGATGCCGAAGTGCGCGCCCTGACCATCAGCCTGCTCGACAAGGACCGCGAGCAGCTCTTTGAAATCGACGCCGCCCTCGAGCGCATCCGCCGCGGCACCTACGGCATCTGCGAAATCTCGCTCGAGCCCATTCCCAAGGGCCGCCTGAGAGCCCGCCCCTTCTGCCGCCTCACCGTGAAATGCCAGGAGGAGTACGAGAAAAAGTACGGCTCCTACGCCAATTATCGAGCCAAAAATCAGGGCAGCGTCGGCTTCGCCGGGTTACAAAATGTCGAAGATGATGCAATTTCGCTTGACGATAGCGAAGAATAGTGTAAAATGTGCGCCCGCAAGTCAACTTATCAGCAATTATGCCTAGAGATATCATCATTCTGGAATGCACTGAGGCCAAGGCCGAGGGTAAGACCCCGTCGCGCTACGTGACCACCCGCAACAAGAAGAGCCCCCGCACCCCGGGCCGTCTCGAGAAGGTCAAGTACAATCCCTTCCTGAAGCGTCGCACTCTTCATCGCGAGATGCGCTAACCCTTTCAAGCAACAAAGACCATGATCACCGAATTCAAGAGCGTCGAGCGTCGCATTCGCTTCCGCACCTGCAACAAGTCCATTCCCCGTCGCCGTATCGACATTCCCGCCGGCGCCGTCGACATGTGCAACCCCGAGTTTTTGACCAAGTTCACGTCTGAGACGGGCAAGATTCTTCCCCGCCGCGTGACCGGTGTCTCCGCCAAGATGCACCGCAAGATCACGCGCGAGATTCGCCGCGCCCGCGCCGTGAACCTGCTCCCCTGATGTCCTCCGACCGCGAGGAATTCTCGACGGCGAATTGTCGTTGATTAAAGGGAGCTTGACAGGCCCTGAGCCTGCAAGCTCCCTTCCGTTTTTTTCATACGCTCGACATGCAAGACCTCAGAGACACACAGAACGAATACGACAGCAGGCAGATCTCCATTGACCGCGTCGGCGTCAAGGGCATACGCTACCCCATCATCGTGAGTGATAAAGAGCATCGCACCCAGTCGACGGTGGCCACGATCGCTCTGATGGTCGATCTGCCCGAGCGCTACAAAGGCACGCACATGAGCCGCTTCATCGAGGCGCTGCACGAGCATCGCCGCTATCTGGACGTGCGCTCTGCCATTCGCCTGCCCGATCGCCTGCTGCACAAGCTCTCGGCTCAGCGGGCACACGTCGAGATTGATTTCCCCTTCTTCCGCCTCAAGAAGGCCCCGGTGACGGGCCGCGAGGGGATGATGGACTACGACGTACGCTTCGTCATCGACGCCGAAAAGGACAAAGGCAACACCTTTACGCTCACCATCAAGGTGCCGGTCACAACGCTCTGCCCCTGCTCCAAAGCCATGAGCGAGCGCGGCGCGCACAACCAGCGCGGCATCGTCACCTACTCCGTGCAATTCGCCGGACGCGCCGTTTGGATTGAAGACCTCATCGACCTCATCGAAGGCTGCGCCAGCTGCCAACTCTACAGCCTGCTCAAGCGGCCCGATGAAAAGTTCGTGACCGACCACGCCTACGAGCACCCGGCCTTCGTCGAAGATCTCGTGCGCAACGTGGCCGTCGCCACCGAGCACTACAACGCCTTCAAGTGGTATCGCGTCGAAGCCGAAAACTTCGAGTCCATCCACAACCACAACGCCTACGCCTGCGTCGAGCGCACGCTCCGCTGAGGCAGCTCCGCACCCGGCACGCGCGGGCTTCTTCGGCCTCAGAGCCGCCGTTCTGTGCCCTGCGGGGCTATCCTTCCCCACTCCCCCCTTCCCCGCTGAGGCGGGTCTGCCGCATGAGCCGTCTTCAGGCTCGCCTCCGCATACCCGAGCAGGCCCGTTCGCCGGGCAACGGCGCAACAACGGCGCAACAACGGCGCAGCAACACCGCGGCATCGCAACGCCGCGCGCCCCCGCACGCGGCACAGGTGCGCTCAAGCCCGTTCAGATGCGTTCAGGGCTGTCTTCAGCCGCGCACGCCACCTCACATTCCCTGCCGGTCGTAAAGCTCGCGGTAGAGCGGGCAGCCGGCGTAGAGCTCATCGTGCGAACCGTCGGCAATAATGCGGCCCGCATCAAAAACGAGGATGCGCTGCGCGTGGCGAATCGTACTGAAGCGGTGCGCCACAATCAGCGTCGTGCGCCCCTGGGACAGCTCCTCGAGAGCCCGCTGCACCTCGCTCTCACTCTCCGCATCGAGCGAAGCCGTCGCCTCATCCAGAATAAGCACGGGAGCCTCCTTGATAAAAGCCCGAGCAATCGCCACGCGCTGGCGCTGCCCGCCCGAGAGCCCGCTGCCCCCGTCGCTGAGCACCGTATCCATCCCCTGCGGCTGGGCCGCGAGGAAGGGCGTCACGGCAGCGGCATCCGCCGCCTGCATCAACGCCCGCTCATCGGCACTCGGCGAACCGAGCTGAATATTCTCGCGTATCGTCCCCGCAAAGAGCAAAGCCTGTTGCCCGACGAACGCAATCTGCTCGCGCAGCTCGTGTTTGCTCACCTCGCGCAAATCGATACCGTCGAGCTCAATCGCCCCCTCAGTCACCTCGTAAAAGCGCGGAATCAGGCTGGCAAAAGTCGTCTTACCCGCGCCGCTCGGCCCCACAAGGCCGACAACCTGACCGGCCGGAATCACCAAATCCACATCGCGCAGAGCAGGCTCGCACGCCTCATCGTAGGCGAAGCTCACCCCGCGGAAGCGAATCTCGCCGCGCAGCGGCTGCTTGAAATGCTTGGGCTCCTGCGGGTCGAGCATCGTCAGAGGCTCGTCCAAAATCTCGCTGATGCGCATCATCGCGCCCTGCGCCTCATTGAGATTGTTGAAGGCCTGACCGGCGCGCTTCAACGAATCAAAGAGGAAGAAGAGCGCGGCCGCCATCGCCATAAACATCGTCAAATCCATCCCGCAGCGGCGCCCCTGCACCAGCAACACCGCGAGCGCCAGCGACGTCACCGTCTCCATCACCGGCACCAGCGCCTTCTGATACTTCACCAGCTTGAGGACATTGCGGCAGTAAGCCTCCGACGCGCGGCTGAAATCATCCGTCTGCTGCTGCTCGAGGCCGTAGGCGCGCACCTCGCGCTGCGTCTCGAGATTCTGCTGCAGCAGCGCATTGAGCTCACCCATGTTGGCCTGAGCCCTCTTCGCCTTGATCATGATGCGCTTGCCGAAAACCATCACGGGCACGACCGCCAGCGAAATGAACACCAAATTAATCAAAAACAGGAAAGCGTGCCCCGTCTGCACCAACAGCACCACAAAGGCCGCCAGTGCACACAGGGTCGTAATCGGCTGCTTGACCAGATCATTCGCCACGTTCGTCAGCACCGTCTGCACGCTCTGCGTATCCGTCACGAGACGGCTGAGCAAATCGCCCTTGCGATGCTTCTCCAAAAAGCCCAACGGGAGGCGCTGCACGTGGCGGAAAGCCTCCATGCGCAGCATCTCCAGAATGCGGAGCCCCGTGCGCGTCACCGTCACGGCATTGAGCCATAAGAAGAAGCCGCGCAGCACGAAGACAGCGGGAATACTGCCGCAGGCCAGCAGCAAAAGCGTCGCGCGATCACAGCTCTGCAACATCGGCACCTGCTGCAGCAGCAACGGCATCTCGCCGTCCGCCGACGGAAACACGACGGGGAACACGTAGCGCAGTAACAGCGGTACGCCCAAACCGCTTGCCGCCGCCGCGCAAAGCCCCGTGACGATCATCAGCAGCATCAGGCGCCAGTTCGGCAGCACGAAGCGGCGCGCAAAGCTCGCGATGCGCCTCAGCATGCGGGCACCTCCTCTCCGTGCGCCTCGGGCTGCGTCTCTGTCTGCGTCTCGGGCTGAGACTCGCGCCGCATCTGCTCGTCGCAGAGGTGGCGATAGAGCGCGCAACTCGCATAGAGCTCGTCGTGGCTGCCGTCGGCCACGATGCGCCCTTGGTCAAAGACGAGAATGCGCTGCGCCATGCGAATGGTGCTGAATCGATGAGCAATCACAAAGGTCGTATGGCCGGCCGCCAGCTTGTCGAGAGAGCTCTGGATGGCCGCCTCACTCCGCATATCGAGAGCCGACGTCGCCTCATCGAGAATGAGCACGGGAGCATTCTTGAGGAAAGCGCGCGCAATGGAGACGCGCTGCTTCTGCCCGCCGGACAGCCCGGCACCGCCCTCGGCCAACACGAAGTCGTAGCCGCCCGGCTTGGAGGCGGCAATCTCATCCACGCAAGCCTCGCGCGCCGCCTGCTCGACCTCGTCATCTCCGGCAGACGGGCGCCCGACGCGTATATTCTCGCGGATGGACGCGCGGAACAGCGCCGAAAACTGCGAGACGAGCCCGATATGCCGCGTGCGATCCTCGCGCCGCAGGCGGCGCACGTCAACGCCGTCGAGCTTCACGCTGCCCTCCTGCACGTCATAGAAGCGGCAAATGAGGTTGATGAAGGTCGTCTTGCCCGAGCCGCTGGGGCCGACCAGCGCCACAATCTGCCCCGCCGGAACGCTGACGGAAATGTGGCGGAGCACGGGCGTCTCACCATCGTACGAGAAGCTCACATCATCGAAGACCACGGCGCCGGGCGCGTCGGGCGGGAGAGCGACGGGATTCTCGGGCTCGGGGGTGGTATCCCGCGCGTTGAGAACCTCCATGACGGCATCGACCGCAACGGCCAGCATATCGCAACGGTTCAAGACCGCACCCAGCTTCTTGAGCGGATCATAACAGAAATAGAAAGCCACGGCGATGGCGGAAAACTGCTCGAGCGTCAGGTTCTCGGAGCTGCCTTGGTAAAGGGCAAAGGCGAGAGCCAGCGAGCTGACCACCTCGATGGCCGGAGAAAGCCCCTGCTGCCAGGCCGCCACGCGCATCAACTGGTCATTGAGGAGCCGGATGAGACTTCGGAGGCGCGATTCCTGACGCTCCTCGAGGTTGAAGATGCGGATTTCGCGCTGCGAGGACAGGGTCTCCTCCACGGTCTGCGTGATCACGCTGAAGCTGATGAGCATCTTCTTCATCTGCTTGACCACGCGCTTGCCGACAAAGCGCACGAGGGGCACGAACAGGGCGGCAATGATGAGGTTGCCCAGCAGCATGGCGCTCTCATGACTCGTCACGGCCGAATAAATCAGGTAAGCACTGGCGGCGATGAGCGTCAGGGGCTGAATGACCAGATCATTGAGCACGATACTCATGTTGCCCTGCACCTGCTGCGTGTACTGCATCACCTTCGTCATCAGGTCGCCGCGGCGATTCTGATCGAGGTAGGAAAAGGAAATCCACTGCAAATGAGAAAAGAGCTCGACGCGCATGCGGTTGAGGACTCGAACCCCGGCCAGCGTCAGCAGATAGGTATTGAAATACGTGCCGACGCCGCGCAGCACCATCGCCAGCGGAATCGACAAAGCCGCCGCCCACAGCAAAAACTCCGCCGTATCAAGCCACGGGAAGCACGAAGCCGACAGCTCCAACAGCCAGTCGGGAGCGGGCTTCTGCCCGAAGACGATGGGGAAGGCATCCTGCAACAGCAGAGGCAACAAAAAGCCGGCACTCGCGCCGATGATACCCGCAACAAGCGCCAGAATCACCGTACCGAGCACCGGGCGCAGGTAGCGGCGCAGCACGGGGGCAAACACCTCCCACTTGGATTTCCGGCTCTGCCTGTTCATCAGTCAGGGCATACTAGCACAGTCAGGCGGCAAAGTCAAACATCTTCGAGAGCCGAAACCCTCCGGCTGCGAAAAAGCTCAGTGAATGCCCAGCGACTTGAGGTAATCGCGCAGCAAGGTCCTGAGCAAGGCGGCCGTCTGCTTCTTGTCCTGCACCGAGTGCCCGGAGCAAACGACGAACTCCTCGCCCTTCGGCAAATGGCTCGACCAGTAGGGGACGACGCCGTCACTGCTGCGCGCCAGCTCGCGGCCTCGGCACCAGCCGATGACGGAATAGGTGCGCGACGGGCGCATCTTCATGCCGGAAAGCGCGTGGATAGACCAGCTGTCGGGCGAGAGCTGCCCGACGCTCGTGAACCAAGTTTTAATTTTTTCGGGATTCGTCAGGAGGGAGTCCTGTTGCAGGGTCGCGATGGCCAGCAGCTCGGTCACCATGTTCTCGGGCAGCTGCACCAGCTTGCGGAAGAAGGTCACCACGCCGTAGTCCGCCATGGGTGCGCCGCGATGGGGCGTGGCCATGTAGATGACGAGTCCGGCTTTGATGGGCTCGAAGTAAAAGAGCGAACGCAGTTTTTCGTACTCGGCATTCTCAAAGGGTTGGTGGACGTAGCGGCGGTCGAGGAAGGGACGGATGTCCGTTTTGAGCACATCGACGTTTCGCAGCAGCATCCACGGCTCTTCGCACTGATTGTAGTGCGTGATGAGGCCGCCCATAGAGTGCCCGACGAGGACGAGGCGATCCCAGTTGCGGTTGCGGTGGTGCGGGTCGAGCTCCTTGCGGGTGCGCTTCAAATCGGCGCGCAGCTGAGCCGCCGTCACCGTCCACGCGACGCCGGTGGGGTAGTTGTAATACCAGAACTGGTAATGGCGGTAAATGTCGGGGTCGGCCACGAGGCGGTTGACGAGCTGAGAGAAGGTCTCGGCGCTCGACATGAGCCCGTGCGTCAGGATGACGGGTATCTTCCCCGGGTCGTAGCTCTCGATGCAGGACAGCCCGGTGACGTCGCGCAATTCCTGCGGGCGCAGCAGGCCGAGCAGACGCCCTTCCTTGAGGTTCGTCAGGTTCCAATAGAGCTCGAGCGCGGCGGAGAAATCGTGCGCCAAGCTGTAGCGAACGCGACCGACCTCAATCACGTCGGAGCGGCTCGGCGCGCAGAGGCGCATCACGGGCTTGCCCTTCCCCTGCGGGAACTCCAGCACGGCCGTCAGGGCGTTGACGGTGCCTTTGGAGCGTACGGGGCGGCGCCCCTGCAGGCTGCGAAGCTTCTCGGCCGGAATGATGCCCACGACGGGAACTCCGAGGCCGCCGCCGACGTAGCGCTCTTCCAATTCGCTGATCGGGATGTCGACAGCGGGCACCAAGTCATCGTAAACCTCGATGAGCTTCAGGCTGACGGTCTCGTCGCGGAAGTCGATGAGCTGCAGGAAGGGGGTCTCGTACCGGCCGTCGTCGATGACGTCGTGGCGCAGGCGACGCAGCAGCAGCAGCAAGTCGGCGTTGTAGGCATCGACCAAGGCCCGGCGCTCTTGCTCGCTGAGTCTGCGATTCCCGAGGCGCCGCCATTGGTCATGCAATCGATCCAGCAGCTGTGTGTCGGAGAGCTCGCTGCGTTCGACGGCGGGTTCGCGAGCCGCCGGGACGAGCGGAGCCGAGCAGCCCGCTGCGATCAACAGGGCAAAGAGCAGGCAAAAAAGGGTTGACGCGGCGGAGCGCGTGCGCGGGCATGTCCTCATGCCGCGATAATAACATAGGGCATGGACGAGTCAAGCCGATAGTGCCCCTTGGCGGCTCTTTCATTGAAAATGCAGGCAGGCAGGCGGCACGCAGCGCCCCTGCCCCCCGGCAGCTCAGTAGCTCGCAGCAGCCCGCAGCGGCTCACAGGCACCCCGCAGCACCCCGCAGCACCCCGCAGCAACCCGCAGCAACCCGCAGCAACCCGCAGCAACCCTCAGAAGCCCCCAGAAGCTCACAGCCGCCCCAAGCCGCCATCGGATCACCCGACAGAAGAACCGGCAGTCCGAAGACCGCCGGTTCTGCCGATCAGGAAGTGAGTAACTTCAACAAATACTCTTCCCGCTTACAGCACCTCGGGGGCGAGGGAGACGATCTTCATGAAGCCTTTTTCACGAAGTTCGCGAGCCACCGGCCCGAAGATACGGGTACCGCGCGGGTTGTTGTCCTTGTCGATCACCACGACGGCGTTGGAGTCGAAGCGGAGCACCGAACCGTCATCGCGACGGATGGGAGCAGCCGTGCGCACGACAACAGCCTTCACGACCGAGCCCTTCTTCACGGTAGCCGTGGGGATGGATTCGCGGACGTGGATGGTGATGATGTCGCCGATGTGGGCGTGGGCGGTAGCCTTGCCGATCACGCCGATCATCTTGGCGGTGCGGGCGCCGGTGTTGTCGGCGACCTGAACGAGGGATTCCATCTGAAGCATTTCAGTAGTGTCCTTTCTCTGCTTAGTTGTTGATGATTTCCACCAGCTCCCAGCGCTTCAGCGCAGAGAGGGGGCGGGTTTCGCGGATGCGCACCTTGTCGCCGACCTTGGCGATCTCGTTCTCGTCGTGAGCATAGAACTTCTTGCTCTTCTTGACGATCTTCTTGAAGACGGGGTGCGGAACGCGTGCCACGTACTCAACGACGATGGTCTTGCTCATCTTCGTCGAGACAACAACGCCGACGCGGGTCTTACGAAGGCCCTGGGGCTTGGTCGTAGTAGTTTCTTCGCTCATATTGGTCCTCTGGGGTTTCGTGTTTACTCGGCGTCAGCGGCGGAGCCTTCACCCTGAACGGTCAGGGCGCAGGCGAGTTCCTTGCGGACGATGCGGATACGCTGGTTGTTCTCAAGCTGGCCGGTGGCGTGCTGGAGACGAAGCTGGAAGTACTCCTCGCGCAGCCCGCGGATGTGGGCGGCGAGTTCCTTGGCGTTCATGCCGCGGAAGTCTTTGGCTTTCTTGACAGGCATAGTGATAAATTGGTGTGATGTTAAGGATTAACCCTGGGGCTGAAAGCCCTGGCGGTAGACGAAGCGCGTGCGGATGCCCAGCTTGTTGGAGGCGAGGCGAAGGGCCTCACGGGCAGCGGACTCGGTCACGCCGCCGACCTCAAACATGATGTTGCCGGGGCGGCAGACGGCCACCCAACCCTCAACGGCACCCTTGCCCTTACCCATACGGGTGTCCGGCGGACGCTTGGTGAAGGACTTCTGCGGGAAGATGCGGATGAACACGCGACCGCGACGACGCAGGTAACGGTTGATCGCAATACGGCAGGCTTCGATCTGGTTGTTGGTGACCCAGCCGCGGGTGAGCACCTGCAGACCGAATTCACCGAAGGCAACGTAGTCACCGCTCGTTGCATTGCCGCCGCGGTTGCCGCGGTGCATCTTGCGGAGGTTACCCTTGACTCGTTTAGGCATTAAAGGCATAGTCTTATTCTCCTGTTTCTCGTTTAAGGTTCATGATTCAGGCATCGCGACGCTCACCGCGATCGCGGCGCTGGCGCTGCGGCCGGTTGTTGCGGCCTGAGGGAGCGGAGCCGGCGAGTTCCGGGCGCTTGTTGATCCAGCACTTGACGCCGATGACGCCGTAGAGCGTGCGAGCCTCGGCGAAGCCGTAGTCGATGGGGGCGCGCAGGGTCTGCAGCGGCACCTTGCCTTCGCGGTACTGCTCGGCGCGGGCGATGTCGGCACCGCCGAGGCGGCCGGCGCAGCGCACGCGGATACCCTCGGCGCCGAAGTCCATGGCGACCTGAACGGCACGCTTCATGGCGCGGCGGAAGGAGACGCGGCGCTCGAGCTGCGTGGCGATGTTCTCAGCAACAAGCTGAGCATCGAGCTCGGGCTGGCGGATTTCCATGATGTCGAGCTTGACCTGAGCACCGCCGCAAAGCTTGGCGAGAGCTGCCGTCATCTCTTCGATGTTCTTGCCCTTCGGGCCGATGACAAGGCCGGGGCGAGCGGTAGCGATGGTCACGCGAACGCTGTTCCAAGCGCGCTCGATGGTGATGCGCGAAATGGCGGGGGTAGCGCCCTTGAGGTCGCTGTTGAGCTTCGCGGTGAAGTCCTTGATGAACTTGCGGATCTTGAGGTCCTCGTGGAGCTTCGTGGCATAGTCCTTGCCCGTGGCATACCACTTGGAGCGCCAGTCTTTGGTGACGGCAAGACGGAAACCGATAGGATTAACTTTCTGTCCCATAGTGTTATGTAGATGTGTAGGTTATGCCTGGGAGTCGGCAAGGATGACGGTGATGTGCGAGGTGCGCTTGCGGATCATGTTGGCGGAACCGCGGGCACGAGCCATCGTGCGGCGGAAGGTCGGACCTTCGTCGACCATGACGCTCTTGAGCACGAGCTCATCGGCGGCAAGACCGTTGTTGTTCTCGGCGTTGGCCACGGCGGCCTTGAGCGTCTTATTGAGGAGATAAGCGCCCTTCTTCGGGGAGTAGCTCAGCACGTCGGTCGCCTGCGTGACAGACATACCCTGAACGGCGGCGGCTACATCGCGCATCTTCTTCGCAGAGATGCGAGCGTTCTTGTATACTGCTTTCACTTCCATGGTTATGGTATTTGTTGAAGAATTAGTCATTGGATGTCAGAGAAGCCTGATCGCCGGTGCTGACTTTGAGGGTGGGGTTGAGGTGCTTGCGCACCAGCAGGCCCGACACCTTCTTTCGCACGTCGGTGACGATCGCTTCGGCCACGGTTTCGCTGCCGCGGGTGATGAGCATGGGCATGCCCACCTTCACGCCGGCTTCGCGTCCGGCGTTGATGACGATGAGTCCGGATTCGGAATCGATGCTCAGCACGGTGGCTGCATCGAGCGTGCCGGTGAACTCATCCTGCTGCGGCTGGCGGAACCCGAGTGCGACGTCGGCATCGAGCATCGCGGCTTCGAGAGCAACCCTCGCTTCGGCGTCCTCCACGAGGGCGGACTGAAGGTAGGTGCCGACGGCTGCCGTGAGGCGCAGCATGCACTGCCGCATTTCCTGCAGTTGCTGCTGGGAGCGGCGAAGTTGGGCGACGGTTTCGATGAGTCGCTCTTCGCTCTCTCCGAGAGCCGAGCCGCCGAGCGCTTCCAGGCGTTCCCGGATCTCGCGCAGCTGGCTTCGTGCCGCATCGGCATCTGCTCGGGCCATCGCGTAGCTCTCACGCATGGTGGCGAGCTGGCGCTCCAGCGAGGCGATTTTGGCGTCTTTGGCATCCTCGGCTTCAGCCACTGCCCCGCCGACTGCCATCGCTCCGGCAAGAGCGACGGCAAGCAGGCTGTTGCAGCGGTGAAGCGCGAGCATGATGTGCGTTTCAGATGGTCGTATTACTTCTTACCGATGCCGCCGTGCGCCTTGAAGATGCGCGTCGGAGCAAACTCACCAAGCTTGTGGCCGACCATGTTCTCCGTCACGTACACGGTGGCAAAGCTCTTGCCGGCGTGCACGAGGAAGGTGATGCCCACGAAATCGGGGATGATCATCGAGGCGCGGCTCCAGGTCTTGATCGGCTTGCGGTCGCCGCTCTGAAGCTGGGCGTCAACCTTGTCGAGAAGAGACTGACTGACGAAGGGTCCTTTTTTGAGGGAACGTCCCATTGTATGTAATGATGTTGAGGGTTAGGTTACTTGGACTTGCGGCGCTGAACGATGAAGACGTCGCTGGGCTTGCGGATGCGGCGGGTCTTCTGGCCCTTGACGTGACCCCACGGGGACTTCAGGTGCTGGCGGCCACCGCCCGACTTCGACTTACCCTCACCACCACCGTTGGGGTGATCGACGGGGTTCATGCACATACCGCGCACGGTCGGGCGAATGCCCATCCAGCGGGTGCGGCCGGCCTTGCCGGAGGACTCGTTCATGTGCTGCGTGTTGCCGACCTGACCGATCGTGCAGTAGCAGTCAACGCGGAACTTGCGGATTTCACCGGAGGGCATCTTGACGAGGGCGTACTCACCGTCGCGGTTGGAGAGCACGGCCTGCTGGCCTGCGGAGCGGGCGATCTTGCCGCCCGTGCCGGGGCGCACTTCGATGTTGTGGATGGCCGTGCCGAGCGGAACGTTCTTGAGCGGCATGGCGTTGCCGACCTTCGGAGCGACGTTCTCGCCGGACTGCACCGTCATACCGACGGTGAGGCCGACCGGGGCAAGGATGTAGCTCTTGACGCCGTCGCTGTACTGCACGAGCGCGATGCGGCAGGTGCGGTTCGGGTCGTACTCAATGGCGATCACGGTGGCGGGCTCCGTCTTGGTGCGGCGGAAGTCGACCAGGCGATAGTGCTTCTTGTGGCCACCGCCGATGTGGCGCGTGGTGATGCGGCCGTTGTTGTTGCGGCCGCCGCTCTTGCGGAGGGGCTCGAGCAGGCTCTTCTCAGGCTTGCTCTTGGTGATCTCGTCGAACCCGGGCAGAACCTTGTAGCGGTTGGACGGAGTGGTAGGCTTGAATGACTTGAGGGACATGATAGCTTACGTGTTTAGGGGTTCGATGATCAGACGAGGTCGAGGCTTTCGCCTGCGGCGAGACGCACATAGGCCTTCTTCCAAGCGGGCGAGACGCCGGCGTCCTTGGTGCGCTTGCGGCGCACCTTGCCGTCGTAGTTCGCGGTGCGAACGGAGGCGACTTTCTTGCCGAAGGCCTTCTCGACGGCCTGCTTAATTTCAACCTTGGTGGCCTTGACCGCCACTTCCAGCACAAGTTCACCCGTGGACTCGTGCTGCACGGTGGCTTTTTCGGACACGCGGGGCTTCTTGATAACGTCGTAGATGTCGTTCATGTTACTTGGTGCGGTTGGCGAGGGTTTCAAGAGCGGATTCGACAAGCACGACCTTGCGGGCGTCGAGCAGCTGCTCGACGTTCACTTCGTCGGCCGACATCAGCGTCACATCGGCCACGTTGCGGCCGGCGCGCTTGGTTTCTTCATCAAAGTTGCGCGCGACGATGAGGATCTTCGCGCCTTCGGCGATCTGAGCGACCGCGGCGACGAAGCTCTTGGTCTTGCCGTCTTCGATGCTGAAGGTCGGAACGGTCACGACCTTGCCGCCGGAGATGATGTCACCGAGCACGCGCCGCAGGGCCAGCTTGCGGGTGGACTTGTTCACCTTCTTGCTGTAGTCGCGGGGACGCGGGCCGAAGACGACGCCGCCGCCCACGAAGATCGGCGACTGATGATCGCCGTGACGGGCGTTACCCGTGCCCTTCTGGCGGTACATCTTGCGGTTGTTACCGGCCACCTCGGCACGCGTCTTGGTGTTGGCGGAACCGGTGCGTCGGTTGGCGCGGTAGGCAGTCACCAGGTCGTGCACGGCTTGGCTGCCCTTCTCGGGCCCGACCGTCACGATGTTGGCGGCGTTGGCTGCCTCAATGGTAAATTCTGTAGCGGACATAGATAGGTTCTCCTAGTTCGTATTTCTTATTTGCCGTTCTTCTTCTTGGCCGGACGGATGACGACGTACGAGCCCTTGGCGCCGGGCACGGGGCCGGAGACGAGGATCACGTTGTCGTCCTTGCGCACCTGAACGACCTTCAGGTTCTGCACGGTCTTGCGCTCGTTGCCCATGTGGCCGGGCATCTTCTGGCCCTTCCACACGCGGGAGGGCGTGGCGCAGGCGCCGATGCCGCCGGTGCGGCGGTGCATCATCGAGCCGTGGGCAGCGGGGGAGCCGTGGAAGTTATGGCGGCGCATAACGCCCTGGAAGCCCTTGCCCTTGGAGGTGCCGATGACGTCGACCCAGGCGCCTTCGGCAAAGAGTTCGCAGCCGGGGTGAGCGGCACCCTCGGCGGGAAGTTCAGCGGCGTCGACGCGGAACTCCTTGAGGAGCTTCGCCGGGGCGATGCCGAGTTTCTTGAAGTGGCCGGCGACGGGCTTGCTCAGGCGGCTTTCCTTCTGGGCGTCGAAGGCAACCTGCACGGCGCTGTAGCCGTCCTTCTCAACGGTCTTGATCTGGCCGTAGGTGTTGCCGGCGACGTCGATGACGGTCACGGGGATCATGGCGCCGGTCTCCTTGTTGAAGACGCGGGTCATGCCAACCTTCTTACCGATAAGTCCTAAAGACATGTTAATGTAAATCTGTGTTGGGGGTTCGTAATGGGAATCCGTGCTGCGCGGGCAACTTAGATCTTGATGGTGATGTCGACACCGGCGGGCAGGTTGAGCTTCTTGAGCTCTTCAACCGTGCGAGAGGTCGGCTCGATGATGTCGAGCAGGCGCTTGTGGGTGCGGATTTCGAACTGATCGGCAGATTTCTTATTAACATGGACCGAGCGGTTCACAGAGAACTTCTCGATGCGAGTCGGCAAAGGAATCGGACCGGCAACCTTGGCGCCTGTGCGCTTGGCGGTCTCGACGATCTCGGAAGCGGAACGGTCGATCGCGCGGCTGTCAAAGGCACGGAGACGAATGCGGATTTTCGGACTTTGCATGAACGTGCGGTATGTTTAGGGTTATGTAATACGGGTTGGTTTATTTGCTGCCACCGCGAGCCTTGACGATCTGGGCGACGAGGTTCGGGGGCACTTGCTCGAAGTGAGAGGGTTCCATGGAGTAGGAGGCCAGACCCTTGGAGAGGGTGCGGATGTCGGTCGAGTAGCCGAACATCTCAGCCAGCGGCACGGAGGCGGTGAGGATGCACTCGCTGCCCTTGTGCTCCATGTTGTTGACCTGGGCGCGGCGGCGGTTGAGGTCGCCCATGATGTCGCCCTGGTTCTCAGCGGGGGTCGAGACTTCAACGCTCATGATGGGCTCCAGCAGCACGGGGCCGCACTTGGCAAAGGCGTTCTTCATGGCGAAGATAGCGGCCATCTTGAAGGCGTTTTCGTTCGAGTCAACTTCGTGGTAGGAGCCGTCGATGACGTCGACTTCAACGTCTTCCACGGGGTAGCCGGCGACGCAGCCGGAGTTCATGGCCTCGTTGAGGCCGGCGTAGACGGCGTTCATGTACTCCTTCGGAATGGCACCGCCGACGATCTTGTTGGCGATCTTGAGGCCCGTGCCGCGCTCACCCGGACGCATGGCGATGACGACGTCACCGTACTGACCGCGGCCGCCGGACTGCTTGACGAGCTTGCCCTGAACGCGATCGGCGCTCTTGGTGATGGTCTCGCGGTAGGCGATCTGGGGCTTGCCGGTGTTGGCTTCGACCTTGAACTCGCGGCGCAGGCGGTCGACGATGATGTCGAGGTGCAGCTCGCCCATACCGGCGATGATGGTCTGGCCGGTCTCTTCGTCGGTCTTGACGCGGAAGGTCGGGTCTTCGGCGGAGAGGCGCTGCAGGGCGTTGGACATCTTCTCCTGGTCGGCCTTGGTGAGCGGCTCGACGGCCATGGAAATCACGGTATCGGGGAAGGTCGGCGGCTCGAGCGTGTAGTCGTAGTCGTCGGTAGCGAGCGTGTCACCGGTCGTGGCGTTCTTGAGGCCCACGATGGCGGCAATGTCGCCGGAGAAGACTTCGTCGACGTCGGTGTGGACGTTGGCCTGAATCTGCAGGAGGCGGCCGACGCGCTCGCGCTTGCGGGTGCGGGGGTTGTAGACGGTGTCGCCCTTGCGGATGACGCCGGTGTAGACGCGGATGAAGACGAGCGAGCCGACGAACTTGTCAGCCCAGAGCTTGAAGGCGAGGGCGACGGGCTTGTCATCGTCGGAGGGGATGATCTCCTTGGTGTCAAAGACTTCGTAGCCGTTCTCATCGAGGCCGGAAGCGATGGTCGAGGTCACCACGGCGGGCTTGGCCTCAAGCGGCGAGGGCAGGTAGTCGACAACGGCGTCGAGGAGGGCCTGCACGCCTTTGTTCTTGAAGGCGGAACCGCCGGAAACGGGCACGAACTTGTTGGCGATGGTGGCGCGGCGAATGGCAGCCTTGAGCGTCGGAGCGTCGATCGGCTCCTCCATGAGGAAGAGTTCGCCGAGTTCGTCGTCCACGTCAGCCACGCGTTCCTTGAGTTCCTCGAGGGCGAGAGCCGCCTTCTCCTTGAGCTCTTCGGGGATGTCAACGATCTCGTAGGTGGAGCCCATGCGGTCGTTGTCCGCGTACATGATGGCCTTCTGGTTCACGACGTCGATCTGGCCGCAGAGGCTGTCCTCAGCGCCGATGGGGATGAGGATGGGAGCGGCGTTGGCACCGAGCTTCGTGCGGATGTCGTTGAGCACGTTGTCGAAGTTGGCACCGGTGCGGTCCATCTTGTTGACGAAGCACATGCGCGGCACGTTGTACTTGGTGGCCTGGCGCCAGACGGTCTGCGTCTGGGGCTGCACGCCGGCAACGCCGCAGAACACGACGATGGCGCCGTCAAGCACGCGCAGGGAGCGCTCCACCTCAGCGGTGAAGTCCACGTGCCCGGGGGTGTCGATCACGTTGAACTGGAAGTTCTCGTTCTCGAAAAGCTTGTAGCAGCCCTCAGCGGGGAGCTGTTTCCAGTTGGTCGTCACTGCGGCGGACGTAATGGTGATACCACGCTCCTGCTCCTGTTCCATCCAGTCGGTCGTCGCTGCGCCATCGTGCACTTCGCCGATCTTGTGGATCATGCCGGTGTAGAAGAGGATGCGCTCGGAAAGCGTGGTTTTGCCGCCGTCGATGTGAGCAGCGATACCGAAGTTACGGTAGCGCTCAAGCGGGGCCTTGCGGTTCGGGCTGCTAACACTAGCCATTGTAGTAGAAAGTAATATGAATGTTGATTTTTTCAGAGATTACGAGAAAACTTCCGTCGGCTGCTTACCAGCGGAAGTGGGCGAAGGCGCGGTTGGCCTGAGCCATCTTGTGCACATCGTCGCGCTTGCGGACGGCGGCACCCTGATTGGCGGCGGCTTCCTTGATTTCGTTGGCGAGAGCCTTGGCCATCGGGATACCCTTGCGGTTGCGGGCGTAGCCGATGATCCAGCGCATGGCAAGAGCCTCGGAGCGATCGGGAGCAACCTCGAGCGGCACCTGGTAGGTGGCACCGCCGACGCGGCGGCTCTTCACCTCGACGCGGGGCTTGGCGTTCTCAATGGCGCGGGTCAGAACCTCGAGCGGGCTGACGGTGTCGGTGCCCTCGTTGGCCAGATCAATGGCCTTGTAGACGATGCGCTCAGCCAGAGAGCGCTTGCCGCAGAGCATCACCTTGCCGATGAGCTTGCCCACGAGCACGGAATCGTAACGGGAGTCACGACGTTCAATCTTCTTGTAGACGCGTTTACGACGAGCCATAGTATTCTTTCTTAAAGCTTTGATTTACTTCTTCTTACCGGTGGCTGCAGGGGCGCCGGCCTTGGGGCGCTTGGCACCGTACTTCGAACGGCCGCGACGGCGCTTGTCAACACCGAGGCAGTCGAGAGCACCGCGGACAATGTGGTAGCGAACGCCGGGCAAGTCCTTCACACGGCCGCCGCGCACGAGCACGATGGAGTGTTCCTGGAGGTTGTGGCCCTCGCCGCCGATGTAGGCGATCACTTCTTCGCCGTTGGTCAGGCGAACTTTAGCAACTTTACGAAGAGCGGAGTTCGGCTTCTTGGGCGTGCGCGTCATGACCTGGAGGCAGACGCCGCGACGCTGCGGGCAGCTGTGAAGAGCGCGAGACTTCGACTTCTCTTCCGGTACGATACGTCCTTTGCGGACGAGTTGATTGATGGTCGGCATGTTTCCTTCTGGTTTGTTTGTTTTCAGGCGCTTGCACGGTAGCCAGCAAGCTCCTCTCACCTAGAGGAAACCTGCCGTTTTTCCGGCGGCGGACCCGATAATCCTTTCACTTTGACGCCTTCCGGCGCGGTTTCAGGGGCGGTTATGGTACAATATTTTCACGAAATGGCAAGCCTTTTCTTGGGAAAAAGCGCCATTTTCCTGTTTTTTATCCATTTTTCAGGGGACGAGCAGCTCACCGAGCTCCTGCATGATGCGCTCGGCGATGCGCTTGGAGCCGTGCACGCTGACGTGGTTGGTGTCGCGGTACAGGAAGCGCCCCTGCTCGTCGCGGAAGGGGTAGCGGCCGCCGATGAACATGGCCGGGGCGGCATCGACGACGCGCACCTGCGGGACGGCGGCGATGATGCGCTCGATCATGGCGCGCTCGGCGGCGGTGTTGGCCTCATGCTGCTCGGGGGTGACGGCCATGTCGGGTATCTCGCGGTTCAGGCCGTGGTAGACGAGGGCTGTTTCGTAGGGGTCATCGCCGAGGAATTTGGGGTTGTCGCGCAGGATGACCGGGGTGATGCCCAAGGCGGCTATGCGGCGGCAGGTTTCGATCATGCCGGCTTCGACGGCGGCTCGGTAGTCGTCGGCTGCGATGGCCCGGCCGTCCCAGTCGGTGATGGCTTCGGGTTGCAGGCGCAGCCACCAATGCACGGAGATCAGGACGGCTCGCAGATCGCGGCGGCGGCTCAGCCAGTTCATGAGGGCTTCGCCCTGAGAGCGCTCCCAGATGTTTTTGCCTTGGTTGAGGGTGATGCGGCAGTTCCAGGCGGGGACGCAGGAGAAGTTGAGGTAGAGGCCGCGCAGGCGTCCGTTGTCGGTGCAGGCGGTGTCGAGGCCGTCGGCGAGGTGCCAAGCGTGGCTGTCGCCGAGGATGAGGAAGCGCAGCGGGGCTTGTTTGTTGCCGCCGAGGCCGTGCAATCCCTCGCGGAAGACGTCTTTGTCGACGTCTTCGCCGAGTCCCGCCACCGTGCCCGCGAAGTAGCGGTGGGTGTAGCCGGAGACTTTTTCGGGGATGCCCGAGGGCAGGACCTGCTCCATGAAGGTGGCCTGAGTCATGCAGAGCGACCAAGGCAGGATGAGGAGGTGCGGGATGAGGGCCAAGCTGAGGCGCGCGCGGCGACCCAGCCGGCTCGGCCACTTGCTGCAGCGGGTCTCGACGCCGCGGTAGAGGAGCACGGCGAGGGGAAGGGAGAGCAGCGCCATGCCCGGCATGTCCCATGCGCCGGGATTCCAGAAGCAGAAGTACTGCCAGATGACGATGACGGGCCAGTGGACGAGGTAGAGGGAGAAGGAGATGCTGCCGAGTTGCTGGAGGGGGCGCAGGTTGAGCAGGCGCGCGACGGGTCCCTCGGCGGCGAAAAGGATGAGCAGGGCTGCGGCGAGGGCGGCAGGCAGGCTGAGGGCGGATCCGGTTTCACAGAGGTAACAGGCGGCGACAAAGCCGAGGAGGGCGGCGGCGCCCGCCAGCTTGCGCCCGATTCGAGCAGCGCTGCCGGCAGCGGGGGCGAGGCTGATGCCGGCTGCGGCAGCGCCGAGCAGGGGCTCCCAGAGTCGGGTGAAGACGCTGTAGTAGGGACGAATCAGGTCGTTGTTGATGGAGTTGACGGTATCGGCCCAGGCCGGCACCAGCATGCCGTAGTTCAGGTAGGCGCAGAAGAGCAGAGAAAGGACGCCGACAAGGGCGAGGACGGCGCGGACGGCGGCTTTGCCGCTGCGCGCGGGCAGCAGGGCCAGCAGAGGCAAAAGGACGTAGAGCTGCTCGGTGAGGCCGATATACCAGAGGTGCATCAGGGGGTTCTGCTGCACGTTGGGGTTGAAGTAGCTGCCGCTGAAGGCGATGTAGTCGTTGGCGAAGCCGAAGGCGGTCGCGCCGACGGTGCCGGCTATGGTGACGTTGCGCACATAGGGCATGTAGAAGAGGCAGATCAGGACGACGGGGACGGCGACGACCATCCAAGGGGGGACGATGCGCCACAGTTTGCGTGCGGCGTAGTCCCGCAGGCGCAGGTTCTTGTCGCGCAGGCGCGGTATGTCGTTGCGGAACAGGAAGTAGCCGCTGATGACCAAAAAGACGTCCACGCCGAAGTAGCCGCAGGGGCAGAGGCTCGGGCTGAGGTGGTAGAGGACGATGGCGAGGATGGCGAGGCCGCGAAGGCCGTTGATATGCGTCAAAAACTGTTTACCTGATGCCATAAGTATGCGGAGAGATGGGGTTGCCGCGAGCTGAGTCGGCCGGGGGGAGGGAAGCCGGGTGAAGCGGGGCAGGCAAGGCGCCGCTTGCCGCCGCTTCAGCAATCGCGGGGCTGCGGCTCGCCCGCCGCGCTTTCGGGCGCTTCGCCGCTGCCGCTTGCGGGGGCTTCAGAGCCTGCGTCGGTCTCGGGGCCTGCGTCGGCTTCCGGCTCGGGGCGGCGGCGCTGTTTTTTCTCTTTGCGCGGGTTGAAGGTGTTGGCGGCTTTCTCGAAGCCGTCGCTGAGCATCATCAGAGTGGCGGCTTCGGCTTTGAGGAGGCTTTCTTCGAAGAGGGGTTTCTCTTCGTCGCTGAATTTGCCGAGGACGTGGCCGACCATGCTCTTCTGCCCGGGCACGCCGATGCCGACCCGCAGGCGGGGAAATTTTTCGGTGCCGAGATGGGCGATGAGCGATTTCATGCCGTTGTGCCCGCCGGCCGAGCCTCCGGCACGCAGTTTCATGGTGCCGACGGGGAAGGAGATGTCGTCGTAGATGACGAGCACCTGCGCGGGCTCCCACTTGAAGTAGCGCATCAGCGGCCCGACGCTTTCGCCCGATGCGTTCATGTAGGTCTGCGGCTTGACCAGCAGCACCCCGGCAGCGGACGCCAGCTCACATTTGTGAGCTTTGTCCGCCTTCCAGGGGGCGTTGAGATGCGCCGCCAGGCGATCCAGCACCATGAAGCCGACGTTGTGGCGGGTCTGAGCGTATTCGCGCCCGGGGTTGCCGAGGCCGACGACGAGGCGGATGCGTTCCATGGCGGCGCTGTCGGGGGTTGCTGCGAAGGCGTTGCGAAGTTGAGGCGCGGCAGGCTTCAGGCCTTGCGCTTCATCTCCTCAAAGACGATGTTGCGGTTGACGGCGTTGAGGTAGGCGCGTGCCGAGGCTTCGATGACGTCTGTCGCCGCGCCCTTGCCCGAGACGGGCGCACACCCGCACTCGCTGCCGAACTGCACTTTGACGGAGACGTCGCCGAGCGCATCCTGACCGGCCGATGTGGCCCGCACGTTGTAGTCGACGAGCGTTCCCTTCGCTTTGGTGATGCGGTCGATGGCCTTGAAGCAGGCGTTGACGGGGCCGTTGCCGATGGCGCAGTCGGTGTAGGGCTTGCCCTCTTTTTCGAGGGTGACGGTTGCCGTCGGGCAGGTTTTGTCGCCGGCGATGAACTGGATTTGCACGAGCTTCCAGCGGCCGTTGTGCGTGTCGAGCGAGTCATTGACGAGCGAGGCGAGGTCGTCGTCGTAGACGAACTTTTTGCTGTCGCCCACTTTCTTGAAGCGCTCAAAGACGTGGCTGAGCTCTTCGTCGGAGAGGTTGTGTCCGAGTTTTTCAAGGCGAGCCTTGACGGCGGCGCGACCCGAGTGCTTGGTGAGCGGCAGCTCCGTTTCGCCCCAGCCGACTTCCGCCGGGTCGATGATTTCGTAGGTTTCGCGCTTGGCGAGGATGCCGTGCTGGTGAATGCCCGAGCTGTGGGCAAAGGCGTTTTCACCGACGATGGCCTTGGAGCGCTGGACGGCAAGGCCGCTGGAGCGCGCGACGACGCGGCTGGTCTTGACGATTTCGCGCGTGTTGAGGTTGTGGGGTTTCTCTCCGGCGGCGAAGCCGAAAGCCTCGGGGCGAATGGTCAACGCCATGCAGACCTCTTCGAGCGCGGCGTTGCCGGCGCGCTCGCCGATGCCGTTGATGGCGCCCTCCACCTGCCGCGCTCCGGCCTGCACGGCGGCCAGCGAGTTGGCGACGGCCAAGCCGATGTCGTTGTGGCAGTGCACGGAGATGACGGCGCGGTCGATGTTCGGGACGTTCTCTTTGAGGTAGCGCACCATGTTGCAGTACTCGCCGGGCGTGGTGAAGCCGACGGTGTCCGGGACGTTGACGGTGGTGGCTCCGGCGTCGATGACGGCGGTGACGACTTCGGCAAGGTAGTCGAGTTCGGTGCGGCTGGCGTCCTCCGCCGAGAACTCGACGTCATCGACGTAGGTTTTGGCGAGTTTCACGCCGGCGACGGCCATTTGGATGATTTCCTCCTTGCTCTTCTTGAGCTTGAACTCGCGATGCAGGGGGCTGGTGGCCAGGAAGGTATGGATGCGGCCGCGATCTCCGGCGGGCGCAACGGCTTCTCCGGCCCGGCGGATGTCGTTCTCCACGCAGCGTGCGAGGCCCGCGATGCGGCATTTGGTGATGGTGGAGGCGATGGTGTGCACGGCTTCAAAGTCGCCGTCGGAGATGCAGGGGAAGCCCGCTTCGATAATGTCCACACCTAGTTTCTCGAGCTGACGTGCTACTTCGAGTTTCTGGCGGAGGTTCATGGACGCTCCGGGGCACTGTTCGCCATCCCTGAGGGTGGTGTCGAAGAATAATACTTTGTCGCTCATATGGTTGATTCAGGGTTTGATTACCGCAGGGATTATACACCGACGGCGAGAAAAAGACAAGCTCATACCGCGCGGGGATCGCAGGCGGTATGAGCTTGCGGACAAACGACGGGAAGGCCGCGTTTGCTCGGCTTTATTTTGAGGGTGTTACGGTGATGCGCAGGGTCAGTTTCCGCGCGGGGCGGGCATGGCGATCGGCCAGATGGGTGTAGCCGAGCACGTATTCGGTGACGCCGGGGCGATGCCCGATGACGCTCACGCGCAGTTTGCCGGGCGCGCCGCAGAGGACGGCGCCGCCGCGCGAGGCGGGTACGGGGGCTTCGTAGTCGAGTTTGAGGGTGGCCACGGAGCTGTCGCCTTCACCGATGATGACCCAGCGGTAGGGTGTGGTGTTGTTGGCATCGATCAGGGTGTCGGCGTTGCAGCCGCCGGCACTCACGCTCAGAGCGATGGTGCTTTCATGGTCGCTGTGCTGCTCGAGGTCGGTCGGCGGCAGGTCAGCGGCGGCGGCAAGGGCTGAGGGCAGAGCGCTCAGGCACAGGGTAGCGATGAGATGCTTGAACATGCCTCTTCCCTTACCATGTACGCTCGCCTGCGTCAAGGCGAAAGTGCGCGCGAAAGCCTCATTTGGGCTTGCCAAACAAGAATCATTCTGGCATCATACGCCGCATGGCACAGATCAATGATAACTTTCTGAAGCTTCAGGCCGGTTACCTCTTCCCGGAAATCGGTCGCCGCGTCGCGGCTTTTGCCGCGGCTCATCCTGATAAGGCTGCCGACATCATTCGCTGCGGCATCGGCGATGTCACCGAGCCCCTGCCCCAGGCAGCCATCGACGCAATGCACAAGGCTGTCGACGATCAGGCGAAGCGCGAGACTTTCCACGGCTACGGCCCGGAGCAGGGTTACGCTTGGCTGCGCGAGGCCATCGCCGAGGTGTCGTACAAGGCCCGCGGTGTCGAGGTGCACGCGGATGAGATTTATGTTTCCGACGGCGCGAAGTGCGACACGGGCAATATCTTGGATATTTTCGGCCACAATAATGTGATTGCGGTGCCCGATCCGGTCTACCCGGTTTATGTCGACACCAATGTGATGAACGGCAATACGGGCAAGGCTCGCGAGGACGGTTCGTACGAGGGGCTGGTCTACCTGCCCTGCACGCCGGAAAACGGCTTTGTGCCGGAGGTGCCCGCGCAGCGCGTCGACCTCGTCTACCTCTGCTTCCCGAACAACCCGACGGGTGCCGTGGCGAATCGCGAGCAGCTTGAGGCTTGGGTGGATTACGCGCTGAAGAATGATACCATTCTGCTCTACGATGGTGCCTACGAGGCTTTCGTGACGGATGAGAGCATCCCGACGTCGATTTTCGCGATTCCCGGGGCGCGTCGCTGCGCCATCGAGTTCCGTTCGTTCTCGAAGCAGGGCGGTTTCACGGGGACGCGCTGCGGGTATGTGGTGATTCCCAAGGAGCTCATGGGCAAGGATGCCGAGGGCCGTCCCGTGCAGGTGGCTCAGCTCTGGAATCGCCGCCACTGCACGAAGTTCAACGGCGCGAGCTACATTGTGCAGCGCGGCGCGGCGGCTCTCTTCACGCCCGAGGGTCAGGCGCAGTGCAAGGCGCTCATCGAGCACTATCTCGGCAATGCCAAGCTGCTGGCCGAGGCCTGCCGCGCGGCGGGTCTGAAGGTCTGGGGCGGTGCCAATGCTCCCTACGTCTGGGTGCAGACGCCTGCGGGGATGGGCAGCTGGGAGTTCTTCGACAAGATGCTCGAGGAGGCTCTCGTGGTCATTACGCCGGGTGCGGGCTTCGGCGCGCACGGCGAGGGTTTCTTCCGCATCTCGGCTTTCAACAGCCGCGCGAATGTGGAGGAGGTTTGCCGCCGCATCGCCAAGCTGCTGGCCTGAGCCCCCGCTTTCAAGGAGAATGTGCAGGACTGCTCCCCCCTCTCCGGGGCGGAGCAGTCTTTTTTTTGGGGAGAGCTTAGGGAGAGGGAGAAAAGGCGGGCGCTGAGGGGCAGACGTGCCGCGGGGCAGCGGGTTATGGCGGAGGACAGCGCAGGATGACGCAGGGCGGACGCCGAGAGGGAGGGTGGAGAGGCGGCTTTCCCGCCGATGCGGCGCCCGGAAACAAAAAGCGGGGCGGCTCATGCCGCCCCGCTGGGGTTGAAGGAGGTCGCTGCCCGCGCGGGGCGGGTTCTTCACCAGAGTCCGTCGATGAGCCAGCAGATGTTGCGGCAGTAGTTCTGCCCGGGGCGCAGCTCGATGGAGGGGAAGTTCGGGTGGTGGGGCGAATCGGGGAAGCTCTGCGCTTCGAGAGCCACGCCGCCGCGCTTGAGCGGGAGGTAGTCGCCGGTGTAGACCTGCAGCCCGGGGGCGTCGGTGAGCACCCGGAGGCAGAGGTCGCCTGCGCTGAGCACGGCCGCCTCGGCCGGCTCGCCGCCGTTGTCGAGCACGTAGTTGTCGTCGTAGCCGCCGGCAATGGCGCCGGGGGCGTTGCGAAGGCCGAGCTTCGCCTCGCGGCGCAGGTCGTAAAGGGTTCCCTCGACCGGAGCGATGGCGCCCGTGGGGATGTTGGCGACCATGGGCGTGTACTGATCGGCGTTGACCATCAGGCTGTGGTCGTCTATCGTGCCCTTGCCCTTGAGGTTCCAGTAGGCGTGGTTGGTGAGGTTGAGCAGGGTGGGTGCATCGGTCGAGGCTTCGAGGCGCAGGCAGAGCTCCTGCTCGTTGAGGCTGTACTCGGCACGCAGATGCACGGTGCCCGGGTAGCCCTCTTCGCCGTCGGGGGAGACGAGGCTGAGCACCAGCTGAAGATCATCCGCCTTTTCGACCGTCCAAATGCGCGAGCTGAAGCCGACAAGGCCGCCGTGCAGGTGGTTCGGCCCGTTGTTGACGGCCAGTTTGTAGTCTCGGCCGTCGAGGCTGAAGCTGCCGCCGGCGATGCGGTTGGCGACGCGCCCGCAGATGGCGCCGCAGTAGCACTCATCCGCCAGCATGGCCTCGGCCGTCTTGGGCCCGTAGAGCAGATCCTGCCCACGGTATTTGAAGCTCACGAGACGCGCACCGTAGTTGGAGATGCTGACGTCCAAATCACCGTAACTGAGCGTGAAAATCTCAAAGTCGCGGCCGTCGGGGGTTGTTCCGTAAATCATAAGACAAAAGAGGGACCGTATGAAACATAGGAGGAGAAGGGTATGCTCGAACCGGGCACGTTGCGCTCCCACCCGACGACTTTGCCCTGCCTGAAATAAACGACGGCATCGAGGCGGCGGCGGTAGACCCAGTCGTCGCCCAAGTAGGGCCCGCCGTAGGGGTAGCAGTAGTACGCGCGGGGCACGACGGCAACGGGCTGCATGCTGCTGTAGAACCAGACCTGCTCCCGCAGCCCGTTCGCATCAGCGCGCTCACCCGAGCCCGAGGGCGCCCCCATGGCCAGATAGACGGCAGCCGTCGACATGCCGATCTCGAGCTGCCCGCTCATAACGGCCTGTTGCTGTTTGGGCGTCAGCGAGGCGTAGAGGGTCGGATTTTCGCGTATGCGGTCGGCCGGAGTAACCGAGCACGACAGCAGCGAACAGGTCGCTGCCAGCGCTAGGATGACGGGAGCTAATCGGGATACTGTTCTCACCTTACGGCACACCTTACCACCGAATTTCGTACTTGCCAAGAAAAAAATTCGTGCTAAAATGGACACACGAATATGAAAGCACTTACGTTCCTTTTCGCAGCAGTCGCAGCGTCCGTTTCTCTGGTATGCCAAGCAGCGCCTCAGAGCGAAGCGCCCGGGCTCTCCGAGTATATTCCCTGCGACGGTACCATCATGAAGGGCAGCATCGTCAGAGCCGTCGTCGATGATTCCTTCGCGGCCGAACAGCGCAAACTCGTGGAGAAGTTGCGGTCGATGAGTCCCGAAAAGCAGAAGGAGATCGTGGGCAAGTCTCAGGCGGACTGCGCTATGGAGTACGATGCCGACCTCTGGCCCGACCGCAAGGACTACGATGCCTACATCGCGGCTTGGAAGAAGCTGCGCGTGGTGCCGAGCGGCGAGGTTGTGTTCAGCGTCAAGGCTGATGATGATCAGACGATGAGCATTCTCTCCCTCACGAGGGTGCAGGAGAGGGATCTTGTTCCGCTGACGATTTCCGCCCTCCGCTACGACCCCAAGGCCAATGTTTGGACGTCCAACAACGGGACGCTCAATCCGTCGAGCTGCACGACTTCGGATCTCTTTGCGTTCGGTCGGCAGAGCGGCACGGAATGGAAGCTTGAGAAGTCCGGCGACTTCACGAAGGTGACGGAGACGGTGCGCGTGACGCGCTCCGATGACAACAAGTACGTCTACATTCTCTACTCCTTCCTCGAGCAGATGGGCGATACCAATACGCCGATCGCGCAGGCAGCCTACCTCATGCGCTTCAGCGCCGACGCTCCTTCGGCATCGTCGAGCAAGCCCGGCCAGAAGTAAAAGCCGAAGCCTCATGTTTGTACGCGGGAGCCGCTCATCGGCTCCCGCTTTTTCTGCACATCCGCCCTTCCTTCCCCCATCGACCTATGCGCATCATTGCCGGCGCGGCCAAAGGCATGCCCATCAAAGTTCCGCACGGAGAGGTTCGCCCGACGCAGGATCGCGTCCGCGAGGCTCTCTTCAATATCATCGGGCCGCTGATTGACGGGGCTCACGTGCTCGACCTCTTCTGCGGCTCGGGCTCGGTGGGCATCGAGGCGCTCAGCCGTGGGGCTGCCACGGCGTGCATGGTCGACGCCTCTCGCGCCTCATGCATCGCTGCGCGAGACAACCTCCAAAAATCGCGCCTCAGCGGCGGCTCGGTGGTGCAGAGCGACTGCCTGGCCTTTGTGAAGCGCGACGGCGGCCGATATGACATTATTTTTGCTGATCCCCCTTACTGCAAGGCCATCGGCGATCGCGACATGATTGCCGAGCTGATGACGGATCGCCTGCACGAGTTGCTCAGCCCGGGCGGCTTCTTCATCGCCGAGGCTCAGCTGGGCTACGGGGTGGGCGACGCCCGCAGCCGCGAGTTCGCGGGCTGGCGGCTTGTCGATGAGCGCTGCTACGGCAAAAACACCATTCTCTTTTATCAGGTCGAGTCATGAAACGCTTTTTCTTTCTGCTGCTCTACAACCTGTTTTTTCCGTTTTTTCTGCTGCTGTCTCTGCCGGGCTACCTCATCAAGATGAAGAGGCGCGGAGGCTTCGGCACGGGATTGCTGGAGCGCTTCGGCATTTATCGCCGTCCGTCCGCATCGGAGCCGAAAGGTGGGCTCTACATTCACGCGGTGTCGGTGGGAGAGGCCTTTATCGGTCTGAAGTTCGCGCGCGAGTGGATCAGGACGCACGCCGAGCCGGTGGTGCTGGCGACGTCGACGGCCACGGGACATCAGGTGGTGCGCGACGCCGGGATACCCGGGCTGCGCGCTCTGTACGCGCCGCTGGATTTGCCGGGGCTCTCGGGGCGCTGCCTCAAGCGCTTTGAGCCGCGTGCGGTGGTGCTGATTGAGGCGGAGCTCTGGCCGAATTTTGCCGAGGCCTGCCGCCGCCGGAAGATTCCGATGCTGATGCTCAATGCGCGTCTCTCGCCGCGCAGCGAGGGGCGCTACCGCAAGGTGCGGGGCATCACGTCGCTGCTTTTCTCGCGGCTCTCAGCCTTGGGTGCCCAGAACGAGCGCGACAAGGAGCGCTTCGCGGGCATCGGTGTTGAGCCCGGCATCATTGAGGTGACGGGCAGCATCAAGTTCGACGTGCTGGGGGATGCCCCCGAGGCACCGCGCGCCGAGTTCCGCGCGATTCTCGATCGGCTCAGGGGCGGGCGCCCCGTGGTGCTCGCGGCTTCGACGCACGCGGGCGAGGAGCTGCTGATTGCCCGCGCGGCACGCGAGGTCGGCGCGTTCGCTCTGATTGTCCCGCGCCACGCCGAGAGGCGCGACGAGGTGGTGCGCGATCTGCAATCCGCGGGTTTTACTCCCCTGCTGCGCACGGCCGGCAAGCTGCCTGAAAGCGTCCCCGCGGACGCCTGCTACGTGGCCGATACGACGGGCGAGCTGCGCGAGTGGACGGCGCTGGCCGATGCGGCCGTCATCGGCAAGAGTTTTCTGGCGCGCGGCGGGCAAAACCCCGTCGAGGCAATCGCCGCACGGGTGCCCGTCATCACCGGGCCGGACATGACGAACTTCGCCGACCTCGTCCGCCTGCTGGAAGAAGCCGGCGGCATCCTCCGCTGCGAAGCGGACGGGCTGGCGGATGCTCTCCGCGAGGTGCTCGGCAAGCCCGAGGCTTCGCGGGCACGCTGCGAACGCGGGCTGGCGGCTCTGCAGGCTCATGCCGGAGCCACGGCTCGCAGCGTGGCGCTCGTCGAGCGCTTTTTCTGATACCGACGGGACGGTGCGACGCAAGCTCGGCGCCCGTCGTCGGCTCGACTTCGGCAGCTCGCGGCTCGGCTTCGTGCGGCTCGCGGCTCGGCTTCGTGCGGCTCAAGCTAGGCTTCGCGCAGCTCGAGTTCGTCATGGCGCAGCTGCGGTTTCGCGCGGCTCAGATGCGCCAGATGCCGCCGTTTTCAAGAGCGCGCGCCAGTGAATCAAGCAGCTCGGCGGGTGTCATGCCGGCTTCGCGGAGCGAGGCGATGGAGCGTGCGCCGTCGCGTTTCGCCAAGCGCTTTCCCTCGTTGTCGCACAGCAGCATGTGGTGATCGTAGAGGGGAACGGGAAGGCCGAGCACGCCTTGGATGGCGCGGTGGATGTGCGTGGCGTCGAAGAGGTCCCGGCCGCGCGTGACAAGGTTGACGCCCTGAGCCGCGTCGTCGATGACAACGGCGAGATGATAGCTGGCCGGAAAATCCTTGCGCCCCAACACCACGTCGCCGTAGAGCGTCGGGACGCAGCGCTGTGTCCCGCGTCTGAGGTCGTGCCAAGTCGGGCAGCCGATGAGGTCTTGCACGCGCTCCATGTCGAGGCGCCAGCAGTGGGGCAGTCCGGCTGCGAGCCGCTCGGCGACGAGGTCGGGCGGCAGCTTTTTGCAGGTGCCGGGGTAGAGGTAGCCGAGTGTTGCGTGCGGTGCGCGCCCCATGTCGCGGAGCTGGGCGCGGATGTCGCCGCGCGTGCAGAAGCAGGGGTAGAGCAGCCCCCGGCGATGCAGCTCGTGCAGGGTCGCGGCGTAGAGGGGCATGCGCCGACTCTGCACCATGGTCTCGCCGTCGAAGTGCAGGCCGAGCCAGTCGAGGTCTTCGTGCATCAGCTCCACCCAATGCGGGTCTTGCGCTCGCGCGTCGATGTCTTCGATGCGCAGCACGCAGCGCCCGCCGTGCCGATCCGCCAGACGACGCGCCGAGAGTGCCGCCAGCAGATGCCCGACATGCAGCGGCCCGCTCGGCGAGGGAGCGAAGCGCGTGGTGACAGGATGGCGCAACATGGCTCAGAGCCCCCTGCCCGCCTCAGTCCTTCATGTCGTAGCTGCCGTCGAGAATCAGGCGCGAGACGCGCTCGATGCCCTCCTGCGCCAGCTTCGAGTTCGGGTATTTGGAGCGGGCGTAGTAGTAGCAGGAGAGAGCCGAGCCGTACTCGCGGCGCTTCTCCATCTCGGCGGCCTTCTCCATCGCGCCGACGAAGTCGTTGGCGCGAACTCGGTAGGTGTTTACGGCGTCCTTGAAGGCCGAGTCGCGAGCGTAGCGCTCGTCTTCGCGGCTGTAGCGGTCAAGCTCCTCCCATGCCATGCAGGCGCCGTATTCGCCGACGGACTGCGCTTGGCCGTCGAGTAGGCGGAGCATCTCATCCAAGCCTCCGATGAAGGTCACGGCCTCTTCGTACTGAGAGCCGAGCTCTTTGTCCATGGCGACCACTTTCATTTCGTCGCGCCTGTTGTAGACGCCGCGCAGGTCGCCCGCGGCCACGAGGCTGCGGAAGTCGTCCTTGAGATAATCCTGGCTATCGAGCTCTTCGATCTGCTCCATCCCCTTGTCGATGTTGGGGTTGAGCGGCCAGATCTCGCCGGCGAGGCGCACCTCGGCGTTGAAGGTTTCTTCGTCTCCGGCGGCAATCGCCTTGCGCGCGTTGCGCAGGTGCAGGTTACTTTCGTTCATCTTGCCCTTGCAGTAGCTGCGCAGCAGCGAATCGTCGAAGTCGGCATCGAGCTCTTTCATGCGCGTCGCGACCGCCTGCAGCTGCTCGTAGTCGCGGTGATTGAGCGTTGTGAGGGCCTTCTTGCGGAGCTCCCAGAACTCGAGAATGCGCAGTCTGTCGGCCTCCGGGAAGGTCGCGACGCTCTGCATGTATTCACCGACGGCCACGGCCTCGACAAGGCGCTGCGTCGCTGCGGCGAGCTTGTTTTGAGCCAGCAGGGAATGGACGGACTCGATGTTCTGATCCACCTCGCGCCGCGCATTGCTCGCCAGCTGGTCGATCATCGAGACCGTCGGCGGCAGGCCGCCCACGCCGCTGAACACCTTGCCCAAGTCGGAGTCTTCCTTGATGTTGAGCTTCGTGTCGCCGTCGCGGAAGACGTGCCGATACAGGCGTGCGGCGATGAGTGCATGGTCGAAGCGGCGCTGCAGCAGGAAGCTCGCCATCATGCTCTGGTAGCTCGTCTTGGCCGCCAGCAGGTTGGCCGCGTTCTCCGCGTCGTTTTTCACGCGCAGGGCCTTGTTTTCCGCCACCTTGGTGGTGTTGTGCGCGATGAGGATGTCATTGCTGCGGTATCTGCTGTTGTTGCTCTGGCCGCTGGGCTTGATGTTGCCGGTGGCTCCGCTGCCGCGCTGGGTGTTGCGGTTGTTGAGGCTGTTGGTGCGCTTCACCAGCTCGTCGATTTCTTTCTCCAGCTGCTCGCTCTCGCGATCGCGCTCGAAGTTTGCGCGCTGGGCATCCAGAGCGCTGACGAGCGCGCTGGCCAGGGCGGCGGACTGCCCGGCATCGCCCGAGTAGTCACTGATGTCGTAGAGCGTCTTGCCGATGCTCACCAGCACCTTGCTGCCCGGGCGCTTGCCCTTGGTGTAGCGCTCCGTGAGTTTGAGGATTTTGCCGATCTTGCTGCGGTAGTCCTTGGACTTGGCGCTTTCGTCGGGCTTCTGGCTGAGATATTTCTCGAAGCGCGCGCGCACCACGGCGTTGTTGCCCACGTCAAAGAAGCCGCCGTTGTACTTGACGGTATCCGTTGAGGGGTCAAGCAGAGGTATCTCCATACCGAAGAGCTGCGGGTTGGCGGCGTCACCGCCGTTCTGATCCGCGGGCACGCCGCTCTCCGACTGGGCAGACTTGCCGGAGGCGTCAAAGCTGTTGGGCATCTGCGCCGAGCACAGGGAGCTGCCGAGAGCCAGCAGCATGATCATTTGAGACGTTTTCATAACTTATTCTCCACTTCGCGCGTGATAAAGATGCCCTTGATGGGCTCGCCGGATTCATCCCGGCCGCTGCGGCATTCAACGTTGAAGATGTAGGTTTTCCCTCGGTCGAGGTTGACGTCGCCGGCGGCGCCGTCAGGCACGAGGATGGGCAGAATCTCGCCGTCGGGGTTGTTGGCGAGCGTGACGGCGACAAGGCGATCATGGCCCTGCGGCATCACGGCCTCAACGCGGCCTTCGAGGCGGTATTTGTTGTTGGTGAAGCGAGAGCCGCCCTTGCGGTAATCCGATATGCGGAAGTCGCTGTCGGTCGGCCCTGCTCCGGAGCTGCTGCCCGACGATTTGAAGAGCACGGCGACGATGAGGACCAAGGCGACGGCCCCCAGGATCACGTACAAAATGTTTTTGTTACCCGATGAGTTGTTGCGTCTTCTTCTGGCCATAGGAGTGAGTGATGTAGGTTGCGTTCACAGGGGCAGTGCGCTTATTCCCAGCGCGTTCGCGAAGCGCCCCAGACGGCGAGGGCAAGGCCCGCCGCGATGTGGGCCGCCAGCACCCAGACGCAGACGGTCGAAGTGCTGAAGTTCGTGCTGTTGAGCGAGAGGACGACCTCGCGCACCTGGGGCTCGAGGCCGCCTTCAATGCTGCCGCTCCACGACCAGTAGGCGGAAATGAAGGGCTGCACGATGCGCGCCACTACTTCCGGCAGAGCCAGCACGGCGCCGGAGAGCGGCAGCTGGAAGCCGACGAGGTAGATGCTCAGCAGCGAGGCCTGATCGGCCGTTCGGCAGGCCGCCGAGATGCCGAGGCACATGGCCGTCATGGCGGCGTTGGCCAGGAGCAGGAAGCCCATGTGCACGTACCAATCACCCCGGAAGGGCCAGAAGTACTGCACGAATCCGAACATCCAGATGCTCTGCAGCAGCACGAGCAGGGTCAGGTAGGCGAGCTTGCTGGCGACGTAGGGAGCCACGCCGACACCGGCCAGCTTTTCTTTCTCCATGATGAGGCGCTCGCCGGCGATCTCGCGCGCCGAGTTGTTCGAGCCCATGAGCCCGAGCAGCACGACTTGGAACATGATGATGCCGGAGACGGCCGTGCCGACGCGAGCGCTGACTTCGGCCTGCTCTTGCGCGGCCTCGATGTCGGAGAGCGAGAACTGGCCCGTTTCGCTGGCCGGCAGTGAGGGGATTTGATCTTGCCCCATGTCCGAGAAGAGGGCGACGAGTATCGGGAAGATGAGGATCATCGCGATTTGCAGCAGCAGCTGCCCGCGATCGCGCATCAGGATGTCAAAGCGGCGCCGCAACAGGGTGAAGGTCTGCGAGAGGAAGCCCGGCTGCGGGGACTCCTGCTCCTCATCGCTGTCGCGTTGGTGCAGCGGCGTCGGCTCGGGAAGCGGGATGCCGAGGCGCGCGAACTTGGCCACGTGCTCTTCGTTGAGGCGCATGTAGTAGTCGCGGTAGTGGCGCAGCCAGCTGTCGTGCCAAGCGAATCCGTCTCGGCAGGCCAGCATGGGGTAAACTCCCTCAAAACTCTCGACGTTGAAGTAGTGGCTCATAGCCTGCGGCGAGCCGTGATAGGCGAGGTTGCCCTCGACCATGACGAGGATGCTGTCGTAGAGCTCCATCTGCGCGAGGCTGTGCGTCACGGAGATGACGATGCGGCCGTCTTTGAGGCTGAGCTGGTGGAGCAGTTCGACGATTTCCCGCTCGGAGTGGGGGTCGAGGCCGCTGGTGACTTCGTCGCAGAGCAGCAGCCGGGGGCTTGAGACCAGCTCCATAGCGAGGCCGAGGCGGCGCTTTTGGCCGCCGGAAAGCAGCTTGACCTGGCGGTCGGCGATGTCGGTCAGGCCGGTCTCCGCCAGCGCGTTGTCGATGATGTCGTTGAGGGTGTCTTCGTCGGCCTTCACGCGCAGGCGAGCCGAGTACTCGATGCTTTCATCGACGGTGAGTTCATCGTAGGCGATGCTGAACTGGGGCACGTAGCCGATTTCGTGCGGTTCGAAGTCGCCTTCTTCCTCCAAGTCGCGCCCTTCCCAGATGAAGGAGCCGGAGCTGACGGGGTTGATGCCGGCAATGGCCTTGAGCAGCGTTGATTTGCCGCAGCCCGACGGACCGACGATCGCCATGAAGTGGCCCTTGGGTACGCAAAAGTTGACGTCGTTGAGCAAGACGCGGACTTCATCCCCGTCAGGCACTTCAAAACAGATGTTTTTCGCCTTCAGCATGGCAGTATTCGGAGTATCTGTATGCTAGCACAATGCTCCCGCCGCCGCAAGGAAAAAACGTGTTTCGGAGCGGCTTTCGGGTCTCGAGCAGTTTTGTTGAAACCGTTATTCACCCCAGCGGCGCCACGATATCGTTATTTACCCTCACTCTGAGA